>JANYER010000112.1 GCA_025359825.1 Granulicella sp. | reverse complement strand
TGTCAGGGTAGCGCGAATGGGGGGCTAAGGCAAAATGCGTCTGGGATGGGTGGTGTGAGTTTGTAAAGGCGTGGCTGGATATACTTGAATGGAGCGAGGATTATGTACCCCTATATTGATATTGGTTCGTTGCACCTGGGCACGTTCGGGTTGCTGTTGTGGCTGGCTGCGGTGGTGGCGACAGTGGTGTTGCACAAGAACTTTGCGCGTTATGGCGTGGATGCCGATGCGCTGAACGTAGTGGCGATAGTGGTGATCTTCGGGGTGATTGGGGCGAAGACCTGGCATGAGCTTCAGGACCTGACTGAGTTGAAGGCTGCCATGCGGCAGATTGGCGCGCCGGGATTTTCGCAGCCGTTGGCCGTGGTGATGGGGTTTCTGCGCTGGTTTCAGGCAGGGTTTGCGTGGTTTGGTGGAATGCTGGCGGGGATTGGGATGCTGATGTGGCAGGGTCGCTCGGCGCGATTTAAAGGTCCAAAGGAAGGCACGCAGGGTAAGCGAGTGGGCGCGCTGCGGATGCTGGACCTGGCTGCTCCGGCAGCTGCGATTGGGTATGGTGTGGGGCGGATTGGATGCTTGACCAGCGGGGATGGCGACTACGGGATCAAGACCACGTTGCCGTGGGGCGTCCATATGGCGCGCAATGCGCTGGTGCCTACGAGCGACCTGGTGCAGCCTACTCCGCTGTATGAGCTGCTGTTTTCGCTGGTGGTGTTCTGGGTAATCTGGAAGCTGGGCCGAAGGGCGTTGCCGGTGGGTTGGCTGACGGGGCTGTACCTGGTGTTGAGTGGGATTGGACGCTTTCTGGTGGAGTTTGTGCGGGTGAATCCACGGATCTACTGGGGGATGAGCAATGCCCAGGTGGCGGCTTTGTTGTCCGTGGCTGCGGGCGGGCTGCTGATGGTTTGGTCGAAGAGCGTGAAGGTGCAGTGGGCTCCAGAGCTTGCGGCTGATTCTGTGGGGTAGCTTTTGGGTTGAGGAAGTGCCGGTTAGAAAAAGTGAGACGCCCTATCTTTTCGGATAGGGCGTCTTACTTTGGGCTTCGTGGTTTGGGCTTCGAGGTGGTTATTCCTTTGCCATTGCTTCGCGGATGGGTTTTTGCGGAGCGCGGAAGAGGGTGTCGGAGATGAGACCTCCGATAATGGCACCCACGATGGGAGCTACCCAGAAGAGCCAGAGCTGGCTCAACGCCCAGCCACCTACGAAGAGTGCAGGGCCGGTAGAGCGGGCGGGGTTGACCGAGGTGTTGGTGACCGGGATGCTGATGAGGTGAATGAGGGTGAGGCAGAGGCCGATGGCGATGGGGGCGAAGCCCTTGGGGGCGCGCTCGTCGGTGGAGCCGAGGATAACGAGCAGGAAGAAGGCGGTAAGAACGACTTCGATGAGGAAGCAGGCGAGGAGGGAGTAACCGCCGGGAGAGTGGTCGGCATAGCCGTTCGAGGCGAAGCCGCCGGTGAGGGAGAAGCCGGGCTTGCCGCTGGCGATGAGGTAGAGGGTTCCAGAGGCGGCGATGGCTCCGGCGAGCTGGGCGACGATGTAGGCGGGGAGCTCGGAGACGGGGAAGCGTTTGCCAACTACCAGGCCGATGGAGACGGCGGGGTTGAGGTGGCAGCCGGAGATGTGACCGATGGCGAAGGCCATGGTGAGCACGGTGAGTCCAAAGGCGAGGGAGACGCCGACGAAGCCGATGTTGAAGTTGACTCCAGGGATGGAGGATGGGAAGGCAGCGGCGAGGACCGCTGATCCGCAGCCTCCGAAGACGAGCCAGAATGTGCCGAAGAACTCGGCTGCTGCGCGTTTGGAAAGATGCATGGGTGACCTCTTGAACTAGATTTTTTGTTCGGGCCCTGTATGCGGTATTTGGGCTGATGCTGCTGGAGTTACACGCTTCGCGGAAATGCTACCACGGCGAGAATAGGAGCGCTGTGTTGCGATTGGGTGAACGGGCTTTCTAGAGGAGCTTCAGGTAGGCTTTGGCCTCTTCGAGCTGGGGGAAGAGACGTTCTTCGGCCTGGAACTCGCGGGAGTGGACGCAGCGGCGGCCGGCTTTGACGCGGACGGGGTGTTTGAGGTGGAGCATCTCGTGGTAGAGCAGGTACTCGATGGCGCAGCGAGGGGTGTCAGGCCGGTCGAAGACGCGGGAGACGACGATGGTGTTGTGGGCGGCGTCGTAGTGGCCGAGCATCCGTCGCGCGACGTGGGCGGACCAGGTGAGGGTGGGGCGGCCGAGCAGGCCATGAAAGAAGCGGGTATTGAGGGCTTCGAAGACTTCGTCGAGATCGTACTTGTGGCCGAGGGTGGTGGAGATGCGCTTGCGTCCGCGGGTCTGGCGGATGTGCTCGGCCTGTTTGGCGACGGCCTCGGAGCGGACGTGGCGGCGGTATCGGTCGGCGTGGATGGGAGCAATGGGCTTCTTGTAGAGCTTGGCGAGGAGGATGTGGGCGATGGCGTGGTGGACGGACTCGGGTGCGTTCTCGAGGAGGTCGGAGAGGCGGACGTGGAGGCGGCCTTCCCGGAGGCGAATGGTGGTGTTGAGAGAGGTAAAGCGGCGGAAACGGATGTCGAGCGGAGGAATGGGAGCGCGAGGGCGGAGGTCGCGGTATTGCTCCTCAAAGACGGGGATGAGCGAGGATTGCACGATGACTAGAAGGTTAACATGCTGCGGTGTGGATGATGTTGCTTGGGGATGGTCGGAGGTATTCGGAGCGGTACGGTGAAGTGTACGTAGAGGCGCAGACTCAGGCTCCAAGTTTTGTCGATCGAGTTTGGGGGTAGATGTTCGGGTCCATCAGGGTCTCGGCTTCGATAAGCGCGAGAGAGCTTTCGATCTCCTGAAGAGCTTGATTGGCAGAGTAGCTCCAGCCTTCATTGGGGAACTCCGCGGCCAGCATGGCGAGTTGGAATTTCTCGGCGATGACGTCGTTGAGCTTGTAGCGGATCGCGCGGATGGCGCTGTTGCGGGCTTTCCGTTGCTGGGATCTGACTGCGTAAAAGATGATGCCATGTACCACTCCGATTGCGAGGGCACAGAGTGCAGCGGCGCGCCACGGAGACATGTTGCGAAAGATAGCGAAGATGCACAGGATGACGACTACAC
>JANYER010000059.1 GCA_025359825.1 Granulicella sp. | reverse complement strand
GCTCGGTTGTGTCGAAGCGGGCGTTGCCCTGATCGTTGCACTGCTTTTTACCGCAATTCAGAATGTCGCCGCCGCTGGCGAACGTGATCTCCCCACCCTATCCGACGATGAGACTGTCGGAAAGGATGGGGCACCCGGATTTGTTCTGGTTTCAGGGCTGAGATTATCGGGCCTTCTGCGTGAGGATTGGTAGCGAGTGATGAGGAGGGCGATGGTGGTGAGGGTGAGAAGGACTATCGCGAGGATGGAGGCGGTGTGGAGGACTTGATCGTGAAAGATCGCTTCATCGAGTGCGGCGGGGTTGGTGATGCCGGCGGTGGTGTGGTGGAAGAGGAAGTTGTCCTGGAAGCGTAGGCCGGGGAGAATGGCCATGGAGATCTGGACGTAGCGGCGTTCGTAGGCGGCGGGTAGGAGGTAGAAGGCGGCTAAGCAGAGGCCTAAGGCGGTTCCGGCGGTGATGGTTAGGGTTAGCTTTATGCGGGTGGGTTGGAGGAGGGCGGTCGTTTGCTGCCGCAAACGATACCCCACCCTATCCGACGATGAGACTGTCGGAAAGGGTGGGGCACCCGGTTTTGTGGGAGTACCGGATGTGATGATGAGGCGGATGACCGTGAGCACCGCGAGGGCGTAGCAGGACATGACGGCGGCGGGTGCGTTGGTGAGCCAGAGGAGGGCGACGGGAAGGGCGATGCCGGGCATGGTGACTTTTTCGCGGAGGATGGCGTGGAGGAGGAGTGGGATCCAGACGGCTGCGAGGAGTTCGGCGTAGGCGGTGCGCTCATAGGCGGTGAAGAGGGTGTAGGGGTTGACGAGGTAGAAGACCGAGGCCAGCAGCGCGGCGGCAGGAGTGGTAAAGCTGCGGGCGAGGCGATGCAGGGTGAGGCCGGCGGCGGTGAGGACGAGCCAGGTGTAGACGATGGGTGTCCAGATCCAAGGGAGGAGAAGGCCGAGGATGGCTCCGATGGTCCAGGAGAGGGGTGGGTAGAAGACGAAGCGGGGCTCGCCAGCGTTCCAGGCAGGGGTGTAGGCCCATTGGGGGTGGAGGTTTCCGTGGCTGAACTGGCGGGCGGCTTCGAGCCAGTTGAGGATGTGGAAGTCAAAGTCGTGGCCACAGGAGCAGCCGTGTATGAGGAGCGGCAGAATTGGGATGAGCGCGGCGAGTGGAATGAGGAGGTAGTGGAGGCGGCCGCGCTGCATGGAATTGAGGGTATCGCGTTCTGAAGCCTTACGGCGTGATTTGCTATACGCAGATGAGGGGGCGGTGCGGGAGAGGAGGGAGTGTGACGTGGATTGGGTCGTTGGGATGGATGGTGCCGCCTTGCAGGACGATGGCCATGATGCCTGCGCGGGGCTGCTTGGGTTGTCTGGAATTTGGGATAAAGCAGGACTTCATCAAGCCGGGGCGGAGGCGATTGATCTGATTACAGGGGCTGCGCAGGCCGGTGACCTCCAGCAGCGTAGTGCCGATGGCAAGGTGTGTTCCGGTGGGGAGGGTGATGAGATCCAGGCCCTGCGTGGTGAGGTTTTCGCCGAGATGTCCGGGTTGAAGATTCAGCTCTTCAAGGAGTTCTTGCTGGAGGAGGTGGACCTGACAGAGGTTGGGTTTGGTGGGGTCTTTGCGGACGAGGTACAGGTGTTGGACCAGGGTGCCGCAGTGGGCGTCACCCTGAACGCCTTCTCCAGTGAGAAGGGTGAGCCTAGTTTGCGAAGTTTTGGTAAAGGTGTGTTTGGGGGAGAGGTGGACGGCAGTGACTTGAGGTGGCATGGGTGCTGGTACTGCGAGTTATGGGGTTAGGGTCAAGGTGTGGGTGGTGGTGGATTGGATGGCGGCGGGACTGTAGGGAAGGGTCTGGGTGGTGTTGTGGTACCAGGCGTCGAACTGGTCCATGAACCATGGGCTGAGGGGATTGCCGGACTGGCCGAGGACCAGGTTGAGGGTGGAGTTATCGAGGTTGGAGAAGTCTACGGTGAGGCGTTCGGAGGGACCGAAGAGGCGACCGACCTGCTTGACGGTGGTGCCGTCGCCGGACTGCGGGTGCGAGCCGGTCCCGGTGGGAGTGCCAAGGATGCTGTCGATGAGCGGGGAGAGAGAGAAGACGGGGTGAGGGATGTCGACGACGTGGGTCTTGCCGTAGGTCCACTTGGACAGGCCATCGGCGGACTGGGGGGCGTTGGCCTCGTTGAGGCCAGTGTCGACGGCGGCGGCGAGGACATCGGACCACTTAGCGGTTGGGCTGGGGAGCCAGCGGTCGGGCTGATGGAGGATGATCTGCTCTTCAGCGAAGGACTTCTCGCCCCAGTTATAGAGGACGGCAATGTCGCCGACCTTCGGGGTGAGGAGTATGGGCCAGAGCGCGGTGCGGGCGGCGTCGACTATGGCGGGCGCGGGGTTGGAGGCGTCTACGTTGCCATCCCAGTTCCGCAGGAGGTCGGCGGCGCGATGGAGCCGAGCGGAGTTGGCGGAGACGCGGGCGCTGGAGTGGTCGATGGCGTAGGCCAGACGCTGGGCGATGACGTGGTCCACGCTGGAGTAGACGTCGGTCTGGAGCTTGAGGGAGTCCGCGGGATAGAAGTTGCTGGCGGTGCTGAGGACCTTCCAGATGCGCTCGTTGCGGTAGGGCTCGGCCCAGTTGAGGGTGATGGGGAGGGGGTAGAGGTCGGGGGTGACACGGGCGTTGGCGGTGGCGAGGATTCCACTGGGCGGATCGAAGGCCTGGGGGAGCTGTTCAAAGGGAATGTAGCCGGCCCACTGGCGCGCGGGATCGATGCCGGCGACGGGGATGGGACTGAGGGCGCTGGGCAGAACGGTGCTGCCGCGCAGAGGAATTTTACCGACGGCGTGGTAGCCGATGTGGCCCTGATCGTCGGCGTAGACCATGTTCTGCGAGGGGCCGCCGAAGGTGGAGAAGGCGGCGGTGAGGCTGGTCCAGTCGGTGGCGCTGTTGATGTTGAAGAAAGGTGAGCTGAGATTGGCTGGGTCGTAGACGGTCCAGGCGAGGGTGAGGACGCGTTGCTCGGGGACGGGGCGTCCGGCGGGGGGGTGGGAGACGAGGAGATTAGAGATGACGGGGGTCTCGAGATCTCCATGCTGGGTGCTGAAGAGCTGGAGGACGACGTCTTTTCCGCCGCGGACTTTAATAGTCTCGGTGTGTTCGAGGATGGGATGCCAGTTGCCGTCGGGGGACTGGAACTCGCGGGTCTTGCCATCCTGCTTGCCGTTGGTGACGGCGGCGCGGATTCGTTCGACGTAGATGTCCTGCACGTCGGCACCGAGGTTGGTGAAGCCCCAGGCGATGTGGTCGTTGTGGCCGACGATGATGAAAGGGGTACCGGGCAGGGCGACTCCAGCGACGTGGAAGGGGGTGCCGGAGGGGGTGGGGGCGGAGAGGGAGGTCTCGTACCAGATGCCGGGGACTCCGTGGGAGAGGTGCATATCGTTGGAGAGGAGTGGCTTGCCGGAGGCGGTGTGAGCGCCGGAGAGGACCCAGTTGTTGGAGCCGGGGATGCAGGCCTGGCAGTCGGATTGAGACTTTGCCAGTGCGAGCAAGGCGGGGATGTCAGTTGTTTGCTGAGGGCCGATGGCCGGCTGCTGGTTGCGGGTTTGGGAGGGATCGAGGGGAATCTCGGGGATGGGGTCGGTGGGGTTGGCGAGATCGATGGTGGGCTGGGTGGGTGGGTGGTCGTGCCAGGAGCCTACAGGGTAAAGGTCGGCGAGCAATGTGGGGTGGAGGCGGGTGGTGAGGACCTCGCGGCTGAGCTTGGTGGGGTAGCCGGTGGAGAGGTCTTGAAACATGACGATGGCGACGAGGATGCTGTCGCGCGGGGTCCAGGGTGCGGGGGTGATTTTGAGGACGCGGAACTCCAGTGGCAGGTGGGCTGACTGGGTGGCGATGGAGGCGTTGACGCCGCGGGCGTAGACCTCTAGAAAATGAAGCTGGTCGGGTGGGAGAACGGCGACGGCGCGGTCGGCGGCGGCACGGAGCTGGAGGGTGCGCTGGGTGCGGTCGTGGAGCAGGGCGGCGTTGCCAAAGAGCTCGGCGAGGGTGCCGGAGCCGTGGCGGCGGAGGGTCTCCATCTGCCAGAGGCGGTCCTGTGCGGTGACGTAGCCCTGGGCGAGGACGAGGTCGTCGATGTTCGCTGCCGTAATGTGGGGGACACCGTGCGCGTCTCGCTGAACGGTGACGGGGGCGGTGAGGCCGGGGAGGGAGAGGGAGCCGTCCAGCTGCGGCAGGGAATCACGCATGGCATGTCGGGCCCACACGCGCGCGCTGAAGAAGGCAATCAGCAGGACGGTGAGGGTGAGGATGAAGCCGATGGCTAGATTGCGGGGCAGCCGGGAGGGCACCAGAGGCACCGCGCTCGGGGGGGCGTAGGCGGAATCGGGTTCGTCGCGGAGGAGATCGAGTTCGTTCGAGGTGTTGTCCGGGGATGACATATCTAGGTGGAGTGTAAATGGTGGGGATCGGTACGAGGTACAGGGAACAAGGTACGGGGTGTGAGCGTGGATAATGGGGAGATGAGACTGTGCGAACATGCTGTCGGATCGATAGCGACCGGCGGCACCAAGCCAGCGGGACTAAGGCGGCGCGCTGATGGCGGATAGTTTGCAGGGCGTGCAGACGATCTTTCTGCTGTTGCTGGTGTTTGTCGCGGTGTTTGCCGGTCTGGCACGGCGGTTGAAGATTCCGTATCCGATTGTGCTGGTAGTGGCAGGGCTGCTGGTCAGTTTCATCCCTGGGATTCCCCGGATACGGCTGAATCCCGACCTGGTGTTTGTGATACTGCTGCCTCCGTTGCTGTACAGCGCGGCGTGGACGCTTTCATGGCGAGCGTTTCAACGCAATTTTGCGCGGATCGCGATGCTTGCGATCGGGCTGGTGACGTTCAGCGTGTTGGGGGTGGCTGGGACGGCGGGTTGGTTGCTGCCGGGATTCGATTGGCGATCGGGATTTCTGCTGGGAGCGGTAGTAGCGGCTACGGATGCAATTGCCGCAACGTCGATTGCGCGGCGGGTTGGGCTGCCGCAGCGGATCGTGGATATTCTCGAAGCCGAGAGCCTGGTGAACGATGGGACGGGGCTGCTGGCGTTCCAGTTTGGGCTGATGATTTTGATGCAGGGACGTTCGCCCGGAGTGGTGGAAGGGGTGGGACGGCTGGCGTTTTTGATGGGTGCGGGTGTGGTGGTGGGGCTGGCGATTGGGGCGGTGGTGGCATGGTTTGAAAAGCGCGTGGACGATGGACCCATCGAGATTGTGATTGGGATACTGGTGCCGTATGTCGCGTACCTGGCGGGCAATGCGGTGCATGCCTCCGGAGTGTTGGCAGTGATTGCCTGTGGGATGTATATGAGCCGCAAGAGCGTGGAAATCTTTACACCAGATGTACGACTGCAAACGGCGGCGGTGTGGGACGCACTGACGTTTGTGCTGAACGGGATTGTGTTTGTGTTGATTGGACTGCAACTGCCCTATGTGATGAGCGAGATCGGGGGTATGAGCCGCCTGCGGTTGCTGGAGTATGGGGTGAGTTTCAGCGTCGTGATGATCGTGGTGCGACTGTTGTGGGTGTTTGGAGAGACCTATGCCGCCTATGGGCTGCGGCGGTGGATGAAGGAGCCGGGCGA
The DNA here is from genome assembly GCA_025359825.1 of Granulicella sp. Taxonomy (GTDB): domain Bacteria; phylum Acidobacteriota; class Terriglobia; order Terriglobales; family Acidobacteriaceae; genus Edaphobacter. Next base: position 5,326 of record JANYER010000059.1, on the reverse strand, counting down.
GGCTCCGGAGTGGCGAGCGGTGCTGGTCATCGGGTTTACGGGAATGCGGGGTGTGCTGTCGCTGGCAGCGGCGTTTACGTTGCCCTTCACGCTGCCGGGAGGAGAGCCGTTTGGGCAGCGGAGCATGATCGTGTTTCTGACGTTCTGCTTGATTGTGGCTACGCTGGTAGTGCAGGGGCTGAGCCTGCCCTGGCTGATTGGCCGGCTGGGACTGGCGGATCCGGGGCGAGTGAACCACGAAGAGGAGGAGGCGCGAAGGGTGATGGTGCGGGAGGCAATTGTATTTTTAGATCGGGCCAAGGCGAGGCAGCGGCGACGAGTAGCAGAGATAGAGTCGGCAGGACTGAGCGTGGGTGCGGTTGGGGCGAGTGCGGGAGCTGCGGCTGCAGTGTTTGAAGAGGTTGCCGGGGTGTATCAGCGGCGGCTGGATGCGATGCCGGTGTTTCGGCAGGAGACCACGTCAGGGCAGGTGGATGGAGCGCGGCGACGTGAAGTGATGTTGGAAGCGATTCAGGTGGAGCGCGGAACGCTGATCCGGTTGCGCGACGAGGGTGAGATTGACGATGAGGTGCTGCGCACGTTGCAGCGAGAGTTGGACCTGGCAGAGAGCCGGATGCATACGGGGTCGAACCATGCTCATTGAAGAGAAGGAGGTTTTGGGATGAGCGGAGCTGATACGTTGCATGGAGTGCAGGCGATTTTTCTGCTTCTGATGGTACTGGTGGCGGTGTTCGCCGTGGTGGCACGGCGGCTGTCGGTGCCGTATCCAATTGTGCTGGTGATTGCAGGGTTGGCGATTAGCCTGGTGCCGGGACTGCCGCGGATCTCGCTGAATCCGGAGATGGTGTTCCTGGTGATCCTGCCGCCGCTGCTTTACTCGTCGGCGTGGGCAACGTCGTTGCGGGAGTTCAAGTTCAACCTGGTAAGCATCGGGATGCTGGCAGTGGGGCTGGTTGCATTCACGGTCGCAGGGGTAGCAGTGTTTGCCGACCACTTCCTGCCCGGGTTGGGGTGGAAGGCAGGATTCTTGCTTGGGGCTGTAGTGTCGCCTACGGATGCGATTGCAGCGACCTCAATTGCACGAACGCTGGGACTGCCACGGCGCATCACGGACCTGCTGGAAGGGGAGAGCCTGGTGAACGATGCGACCGGGCTGCTGGCACTGGAGTTTGGCGTGATGATGCTGGTGGACGGGCAGACGCCAACGGTTGGATTAGGACTGCTGCGGTTGCTATGGTTGCTTGCCGGAGGTGTTGCTGTCGGCTTGCTGGTTGGGGTCATCGCGGCATGGTTTGAGCGTTGGGTGGATGATGGGCCGATCGAAATTGTAATCAGCTTGATTGTTCTGTATGTGACTTACCTGGCGGGTGAAGAGGTGAAGGCCAGCGGCGTGATTGCAGTGGTGGCGTGTGGACTGTATATGAGCCGCAAGAGTGCCGTGTTCTTCTCGGCGAAGACGCGCATCCAGGTGAATGCGGTTTGGGATGCGTTGACGTTTGTGATGAACGGAATTGTGTTTGTGATGATCGGGTTGCAGCTGCCGTATGTGGTGGCGGGCATCCGTGGCTCTGGTGTGTTGGCTCTGGTGGGGTATGGCGCGCTGTTCAGCGTCGTACTGATTTTGCTTCGGCTGGCGTGGATTTATCCGGGTGCTGAGATCGCTTATCAGATTCGTAAAAAGGTGCTGAAGCAGGACCTGCAGCGATCGGGAGGGCGTGGCGTGTTTGTCGTGGGATGGACGGGGATGCGCGGCGTGGTGGCGCTGGCAGCGGCTCTCTCGTTGCCGGAGACGCTGGCGAATGGCCAGCCGTTCGCGGAGAAGAACCTGATTGTGTTTCTGACCTTCAGCGTAATCCTGGTGACGCTGGTGCTGCAGGGACTATCGCTGCCTCCGCTCATCCGCAAGCTAGGACTGTCCGGCGATGAGAGCGAACGGATGGAAGAGGTCGAGGCAAGGCGGATGGTATTGCAGGAGGTGATGTCATTTCTGCAGGCAGGATGGGAGAAGGCAGGCGATGAGAACGCGCATGCTTACGAGGACCTGGTGCATCAGTATGGGCATCGGCTGGAGCTACTGATTGAACAGTCTGAGACGGGCGACCATGAAGGCCACTCGCATGCCGGCGCCGGTTTGGTGAGCCTGGCTGGGACGGCGGTCGCAGTGGAGCGCGAGACGATGCTGCGGCTGCGGGACGAAGGCCGCATCAGCGACGATGTGCTGCGTACGCTGGAGTACGAGCTGGACCTGACGGAGAGTCGAGCAGCGTCGCGGGCGAAGTGAGAGTCAATCGCTAGGCGTGGAGTGAGCTTTGCTGGACGGGTGCCGGAACGCGACGGGGTGCGCGGAGGGCGCGGAGGATGTTGCGTTTGACAGTGGCGATGGGCTGCTCTGTCTTTTCGGCGATCTGAGCTGGAGTCCAGCCATCGAAGTAGGCGAGGTCCAGCATCTGCTGCTCGTCGAGATGTTGTTCGGCCGCCGTGTCGTTGGTGTCGGGCTTTTCGAGTTCCAGCTCTAGTTCAAGGTCGGTGGTGTGGATGGAATTAGCACTGGGGCGGCGGGCATGGATCAGCTCGACGGCGCGGTTGCGGGAGGTGTTGGTGAGCCAGTCCTGCAGGCCCCCGAAGCGGTGTTTGAAGTCCAAAGGTGTGCGCCAGATATCCATGTAGAGATGATGAAGGACGTCTTCGGCCTCTGCGGAATTTTGCAGGATGCGCAGGGCGATGGAGTAGATGAGGATGGCGTGACGCTCAAAGAGAAGCAGGAGCGCCTCGGGACGGGCGAACTGGACCTGCTCGATAAGGGCCTCGTCGGAGAGCAGCTCCGGCGTGTCCTGGTAGGACGATGCGGGAATGGGTGAGCTTTGCATAACTGTCCCGAAGTTTGGCATTGACGATGTGTAATTGAGCATTGGTTCGTACGTTGCAGGCATGTTTGCTGCCTGTTGTTGATGCTATGGCGTGGGGAGGGAAAGCTCGATAACACTTTGGTGGCATGGGGCGGCGCGCTTGAATGGGGGAGAGGCGGCGGCTATGCTTAGATTTTGCGGCGTAAAGTGTGGGATGGATTGAGTTGAGAAGGGTGGACGGTTTGGACTGTAAGGTTTTCTTTCATGACAAGTGCTTCGATGGAGCGTGCTCGGCTGCGTTGTTTACACGGTTTCACCGCGAGTGCGTGAAGACGGCGGATACGTTTTCGTACCAGGGGCTGGTGCATAAGGCGGGTGGTCTATTTGAGGAAGGGGACTTTGTCGGGGGCGAGAATGCGATTGTTGACTTCAAGTACTCGAACTCGCCGCGGGTGACGTGGTGGTTCGACCATCACTTGAGCGCGTTTGCTAGCGCGGAGGATTTTGCGGAGTTTGAGCGCCGGCAGGTGACGCGGGCTGCAAGTCCGAAGATGTTTTATGACGCCAAGTACACCTCCTGCACCGGCTTGATTATGGATGTGGCGGAGCAGAAATTTGGCTTTGATACAAAGGGCCTCGAGGAACTGCGCTACTGGGCGGACATCGTGGATGGCGCGAAGTATGAGAGCGCTGCTTCGGCGGTGGAGATGGGCGCTCCGGCGATGAAGTTGACCATGGTGATTGAGAGTGCGAGCGACCATGCGCTGGTACCGAAGATGATTCCGCTGCTAACCGAGATGAGTCTGCAGGAGGTGCTGGACCAGGGTTTTGTGAAGGAGTTGGTGGGGCCGCTGATGGAGCGGCACATGGGGGCCTTGGAGTTGATTCGTGAGCGAGCCGAGGTGAGTGCGGGGGTGATTACGTTCGACATCACGGACCAGCCGACGGAGGGGTATAGCAAGTTCATCCCGTACTACCTGCATCCGGAGGGGACGTATGTGGTGGGGTTAAGTAAGTCGAGCTTCCGGGTGAAGATCTCCGTTGGGACAAACCCTTGGACGACCAAGCCGGTGGAGGAACTGGTGAACCTGGCAGAGATCTGCGAACGGTACGGGGGCGGCGGACATGCGCGCGTGGGGGCGATCAGTTTTCCTCGCGATGAAGAGGCTGCGGCGCGCAAGGCGGTGGGGGAGATTGTGGCGGAGCTGCGAGCGGTTCAGTAGAAGTTTTCTTGCTTGAATTTATGTTGATTTGCGATTGTATGAGTTGAGCGGCGAGGGACGACGGGTGTTGAAGTTGGCGATGCCTTGCTGGCAGCGGGCCATGCAGCGGCTTGAGGCGGGGTTGTGGACTAGTGCGGCGGGGGTGTGGGACGTGCTGGATGGGCTGGGCGGAGTGGCTGGCTGAAGACTGCCGGGGTGGGGTCTTTGGAGTGATCTGGATAGGCGGATGAATACGGGAAGAGTGCTGGGTTGGTCGTGAATCTGGCGCGTACTGGATTTTGTTCGATGTATTGGGAGTGAGTCGTGTAGTCTTTCGCATCCTTGATGCGACGGCTGTCGTAGCTTCGTTCCCAGACGCCCATTTTGCTTTTCAAGCGAAAAGAGAAGTTCCCCTTGATGTATTGCATCGCCTTTTCGAGTGAGATGTCAGGGGCCGGTGTCAGCAGGAGATGGATATGGTCGGGCATGATGACAAACGTATGGAGTGAAAGACGCTTTTTATTACGTTGCTCTTGAAGGACATCGAGTAGAAGAAGTGCGTTTGTTTCAACTTGAAAGAGACGTCGGCGCGATGCGGTTACGGCGGTTATGAAATAGGTTCGTATCTCTTGCGGGGCTAGTGGCATGGACGGGAGTGCCCGGGGCTAAAGCCCTTTTGAGGGGAGTTCTTTTCGTGGGGCTAAAGCCCCACGCTAATCCGAAAGGCAAACGCAACGGCAACGGCCTACGCAACGACAACGCGGTAGAGCAACGGCAAAGACAACGGCAACGCCGTAGAGCAACGGTAATGCGGTAGAGCAACGGTAATGCGGTAGAGCAACGGTAATGCGGTAGAGCAACGGCAACGCTAAAGCAACCGCAACGTGGTTACGGTTTGACGTGATTGAAGAGTGGCAATTTGGTCAGGTCGTTGAAGATGACCATCACGGCGAAGACCAGCAGGCAAACAAAAGCCACCTGGTAGACGCGCTCTTTGATCTGCTGGTTGAGGTCGCGGCGGATGGCGGATTCGATGAGCAGGAAGAGGATCATGCCACCGTCGAGGATCGGGATTGGCAGCAGGTTGAAGATGCCGAGGTTCAGGCTGATGTAGGACATCAGGCCGATGAGGGGCATCCAGCCGGGCATTTCGACTGCCTGATGGATCTGGGTGCCGATGCCGATGGGGCCGGATAGAGAACGAACCGAGACCTGGCGAGTGAACATGCGCTTGAGGACTTCGACGATCAGAAGGGAACCCCTCTTGGGAGTTCAACA
>JANYER010000067.1 GCA_025359825.1 Granulicella sp. | reverse complement strand
TGCGGGACTGGATGCAGTCGAAGAAGTTCTGCATGTGGCTGATGGTGCCGTCCTGAAAGCTGTGCTCGGCGAGGATTGGATTCTGGTCGGACTTGACGCCCTCGCGGTAGAGGGTGAAACCGGAGCGGGTGAGCTTGAGGGTGGCTTCGGTGCCGCGGAATTCGAGGCCGCCGTCGTCGATGGAGGAGCTCATCATGCCCTCGTAGACGACGTTGAAGCCGGGGTAGCGGAGAGCTGCCTGGATGGTGTCGGGGCAATCCCATTCGTTGAAGATGAACTTGTCGCCGAGCATGAAGGCCTGTGAGGGCTGGTCGGACTTCATGGCCCAGTGGACGACGTCGATCCAGTGGGCGAAGAGGTCGGTCATGGCTCCGCCGCCAAAGTTCCAGTACCAGCGCCAGCGGTTGTACTTCTCCAGCGAGAATGGCTGGTCGGGGGCTGAGCCTAGCCAGCGCTTCCAATCAAGCTGGGCGACGTCGATGGGCTTGGCGACGGTCCAGGAGGCGTTGCTGTTGTAGTTCTGCCACCAGTAGGTGCGAACCTGGGGGATGCGTCCGAGGCTGCCACCCTGGATGAGGGCTACTGCGTTGCGAAAGTGGCTCCAACTGCGCTGCTGCATGCCGCACTGGACGACCTGTTTGCTGGAGCGGACAGCTTTGATGAGTGGTGCGCCCTCTTCGAGTGTGTGGGTGACGGGCTTTTCGAGGTAGACGTCTTTGCCGGCGGCGACGGCATCGGTAGCGATGCGGACATGCAAGTGGTCGGGTGTGGCGATGAAGACGGCATCGATGTTGGGTTGGGCGAGGAGTTCGCGGTAGTCGACGTGGACGGTGGCTAGGTTGTTGGAGCGGACGCGTACCGCTTCGGCGTGCGGGGCGTAGACATCGCAGACGGCGGCGATCTGATAGAGGCCGGCCTTGTCGGCTGAATCAAGCAAGCTGCGCATACGGCCACCCGCGCCAATGACTCCGACGCGGAGCGTGTTGCTGGCAGCGTAGGCGCGCGTGGAGGCGAGGGCGGTAAGGCCGCCAGCAATGAGGAAGGTACGACGGTCAGGCGTAAAGGACATGGCGCTCCCAGAAATTCGATCGCGATGATGCTATCACTTGAACCGCAGCTGACCCTACTTTGTGATGGTGCTGAAGAAGCTCTCCGGGTACCAGGTGGGACGTTGTGGGGCGTTGGCTACGCGGGTGGTGAGCTGGCTGAGGAGATTGGTGAACTGCGCGGCCGCGACTTTGTCGATGGGCTGCTGGAGGTCGTCGGAGGGTTGGTGGTAGCGGACCTTCACCCACTCGTTGAAGGTCTTCATCTCGGGGGAGTCGGGTGTCCAGCCAAATTTGAAAGCCAGGGCGGGGATGCCCTGGTTGACGAAGTTGACCTGGTCGGAGCGGATGAAGCGATTCTCGTCGGGCTGCTTGTCGAATTGGGGCTCGACGTCGTTGAGCTGACAGATGGCGCGGGCATCGTTGCCGAGGGTGGACTCGCCGAGGCCTTGAATCTCGAGATATTTCAAGGGGAAGAGTGGGAGGTACATGTCCATGTTGAGGTCGGCGACGACGTCAGATTTTTTGACGGTGGGCTTGGTGGCGAAGTACTGCGAGCCGAGTTCGCCGAGCTCTTCTCCGGCTAAAGCGATGAAGAGGATGGAGCGTTTGGGGCCGCGGCCTGCGGCTCGCTCGGCGGTGAGGAGCTTGGCGACTTCGATGACGGAGGCAATACCGGAGGCGTTATCCATAGCTCCGTTGTAGATGGTATCTCCGTTGACGGCGCGGCCTACACCGAGGTGGTCGAGGTGCGCGGAGATGACGAGGTACTCATGCTTCAGCTTGTTGTCTGAGCCTTCCAGCAGGCCAACGACGTTGGGTGGGTCGATGTGGGCGATGTGCTTGATAGTGACGGTTGCTTGGAAGGTGGCAGCGATGGGAAAGATGGGCAGAGGCTTGCCTTCGTCGGCGAGAGCTTTGATTTCTGCTAGGCTGTGGCCGGTGTTGGCAAAGAGCTTATCCGCGCCAACGTTGCTGAGGGTTGCGCTGAGACGGAGGCCGGGGAGATTGTCGACGACTGGATCTGAGATGACGTAGGTGGCGCGTGGGGCTGGCGGAGCTGCCGGAGCGGCTGGTGTTGCGGGCGTGGCCGCGGGTGTTGTTGCGGGGGTGGGGCGGGGCGGCGTGATGGCGATCATGCCGATGGCTCCTGCTGCTTGCAGGGCCTTCCAGCGGACGCCGCCGATGCGGGAGTAGGCGCGCAGTGGGCCTAGAATGTTGGCGGGTGGGGCGTTGTAGAAGACGACGACCTTGCCTTTGAGGTCGAGGTCAGCGAGGTTGTTGAGGTGTTTGGTGGGGAGGTTGAGGCCGTAGCCGATGAAGACCAGTGGCGCGTTGATAGGTGCGCCGGCAGTGACGTGCGGGCTGAGGGTGAGCTCGTTGCTTTTGCCGGGCGAGAGATCGAACGGAGTCGTGGTGGTTCCGGAGACAAGGCTGGCAGAGGATTTCTCAACGTCGATGGCGACCTGGTCGAGTGGGACGGGCTGGAGGTAGCTGCCAGCGGCGAGGCCTGCGGGCTTGAGGCCGATAGCCTGGAACTGTTGCTGGACGTAGGCGACGGCTGCGTCGTAGCCGGGGGTGCCGGGACGGCGGCCCTGGAGGTCGTCGGAGGCAAGGTACTGGACATGCGCGAACCAGACTTTACCGCGGGCGTCCCAATCGGGCGTAGCGGGGGATTGAGCGGAGAGAGTGATGGGAAGCAGGGTTGCGGCGGTGGCGAGGCGGAGGGACAGCTTCATCGTTTTGGAGCTCCGAGCTGGAGATGCGGGGATGAGTTATGGTATCGCGAGTCTGTAATGTGGGCTGGGCAGAATGTTTTGCGGCGTGAAAAAAGCTGGCCTCGGGTTTGCGGAGGCCAGCTCTTGTATTGCGGTGCTCTGGTGCTGACTAATCTGCGTCTGTGGCGCGGCGGTTCTTGGTGAAGACATCGCCCATGCGGCGGATTTGAGCACCTACGCCGCGGAGCTTCTCTTCGAATCGCTCGTAGCCGCGGTCGAGGTGGTAGACGCGGTCGAGGATGGTTTCTCCATCGGCGACGAGAGCTGCAAGGACTAAGGATGCCGAAGCGCGAAGGTCGGAGCACATGACGGCGGCGGACTGAAGTTCGGTCTTGCCCTGGACGGTGGCGGTGCGGCCGTTGACGGTGATGTTGGCACCCATGCGGTTGAGTTCGCCGACGTGCATGAAACGGTTCTCGAAGATGTTCTCGGTGATGGTGGTTGTGCCTTCAGCCTGAGTCGCGAGGGCCATAAACTGGGCCTGCATGTCAGTGGGAAAGCCGGGGTACTCTTCGGTGGAAATGTTGGCTGCTTTGAGCGGACCGCCGCTGGAGCGGACACGAATGTTGTCCGTGCCAACGATGAGTTTGACGCCGCACTGCTCCAACTTGTTGATGAGGGAGCCGAGGTGGGAGGGATCGCAGCAATCGACGTTGAGGTCGCCGCCGGTGATGGCTCCGGCGAGCAGGAAGGTGCCAGCTTCGATGCGGTCGGGATTGATCTTGTGGCGAGCGCCGTGGAGTTTGGCGACACCCTGAACGCGGATGGTGGAGGTGCCTGCGCCTTCGATCTTTGCGCCCATGGCGATGAGCAGTGCGGCAAGATCGGTGACCTCAGGCTCGCGAGCACAGTTCTCGAAGAGGGTCTCGCCTTCTGCAAGAGTGGCAGCCATCAGAAGGTCTTCGGTGCCGGTGACCGTAATTTTATCGAAGACGATGTGTGCGCCCTTGAGTGGAGCGGAGCCGTTGTTGGGGGTGCGGGCTTCGAGATAGCCGTGGTCGTAGGTGACGGTGGCGCCCATAGCTTCGAGTCCCTTGATGTGGAGGTCAATGGGACGACCACCGATAGCGCATCCACCGGGCATTGCGACGCGGGCGATGCCGGTGCGGGCGATGAGCGGGCCAAGGACCAGCGAAGAGGCGCGCATGGTCTTGACGATCTCGTACTTGGCGACGGGATCGGAGAGGACGGCGCACTTGATGGAGGTGCGGTGCTGGGCGCGGCCGTAGCCTAGCTCGACCTCGGCACCCATGCTGACGAGCAGCTTGCGCTCAGTCTCGATGTCGCGGACCTGGGGGATGTTTTCGAGGATGACCTCGTCTTCGGTAAGGATGGCGGCGGCCATGCAGGGGAGCGCGGAGTTTTTGGCTCCGGAGACTTTGATGGTGCCGAGAAGGGGGTTGCCGCCACGTACTACAAACTTGTCCATCTAGTTAGCTTACTGGGGAGTAACGAGGAAATGGGTGATGAGGATGGTGCGGGGAGGGGGTAAACTGCGGCCATGAGTGTCTTGCGGATGGCTTTCGCGGTGATGGCTGGCGTGCTGGCGGTGTCGGCGGCCTGGGGAACATCGGCGGTGAATCGTGCGGTGTTACGAGTGGAAGAGGCCAAGGTGAGTGAGGACGGCAGGGTGCGGCTGCGATGGACGGGACGGCAGGAGATTGTGATGGCGCGGGACCGGGGCGGGTATTGCGAAGATTCCCCGAAATGTGAGGACGCGGGTGCGTCGCGGCTTGCGGTTTCGAGTAATCGACGGAGCGTGGGTTGGACGGCCGAGTACAACGGGTGCTGCCAGAACTATCCGGTGCCCTATGTGCTGGTGATTGCGCGGGACGGACGGGTGGTGCACCGGCTGACCGGGACACGGCCGATCTTCGACTGGCGGTTTGAGAAGGACGATGCGTTCGTGGCGTTCTTCACTGATACATCGCACAGTAATATGGCTCCTGAGTGTGAGCTGTATGACACACGGACCTGGAAGCTGGTGGACAAGTGGTACCGGGGGAAGAGCGCGGAGTTGCCGGAGTGGGCCAAGCCGTTCGCCGAGGATGTAGGGCCGACGACGGACGAGGCACCCGCTGCTGGTCCTGCTGCGTCGGGTCGGTAGGTTTGCGGTGGCAGAAATTTTATTTACGGCGGTAGATGTCGTAATTGGTAAGGCTGTGGTCGAGGGTGAAGAGCGGCTGCAGGGCGGCAAGGTAGTCGGCGTGGTTGGCGAGGGGGAACTCGTTGAGCTGGAGGGTGCGGTTGACGATGAGCCAGCGAACGTTCTGGCGGACGGCTTGTTCGACTAGCCGTTGGGGGGAATAGGGGTTGGTGGCGGGGTCAAAGAGCAGCACGGAGAAGCGCGGGGTGCGGCCGGTGGCGTAGTAGAAGGGGTCCTGACCCGGGAGCAGGAGGAGGGTGTCGCCAACGGGGATGGTGCGGTTGGTATCTCGGATGAGCTCTTCAAAAGCAGGCAGCCAGGGGCCGGCGGTGTGGAGACCGCGGAGCGGCGGCAACGTCGCGCTGGCGGGGGTGCCGGAGAGCTGGGTGTAGCTGAGGCGCTCATGGCTGAGGGAGTAGAGGCTGCCGCAGATGAGTAGGGTCGCAGCGAGGATGCCGGTAAGCGGGGTGGCGATGGTGGGGATTTCTGCCAACAGGGAGGCTACGAGGAGCATCAGCAGTGGCCAGATGGCGTAGGTGGAACCCCAGAGCTGTTGGGAGAGGAAGGTGGCATGGATGGTGGCTAGGAGGATGATAGGCAGGAGGGTCTGGAAGGTTGGTCGGCGGCGGAGGTTGAAGGCGACTAAGAGGATGCTTAGGACCAACAGGTGCGGCCAGAGGGCGAGGAACTGGTCGGCGCGGTCGGAGGGGTCGTCGGTGAAGGGGAGAGTCACCAGAGTGGATAGGAAGGGGGCTGCGAGGAGGAGGGTTGCTGCTGGTTTGGCCCAGTGGAATTTTTGCTTGAGGAGGAATAGGGCGGCGACGGCGGTAGGGATGGTCCAGAGGAGCGAGGTCTGGTGGTACGGGCTGAGCATTGCGCCGATGCCGGGGAGGCGGCGCTGGGCTGCGAAGGTGATGGTCCAGTAGAGATAGTTGTGCAGACCTACGGTGAGGTGGAGGGTGAGGAGTGCCAGTGCGAGGGTGGTGGTGGCTCCGGTGGCTATCCATAGGTAAGGCTGGATGGGGCGGCGTTGCAGGCGTGCGGTTATGGCGAGGAGAGTGATGGCTGCGACAGAGGTTGCGAGGAACAGGAGCCCGATGTTTTGCTTGAAGAAGAGTGTGGGGACGAGGGCCGCTCCGGCGAGGAGGCAACGAAGGGTACTGGTGGAGGCTGTCACACGTTGAAGCAGATAGAGGGCGAGGAGGACGCTAAGGATGGCGTCGCTATCGTAGATGGGGTGGGGGTAGACGCTGTAGATGCCGAGGAATATGAGAGGCGTGGCTAACAGGGTGGTGATGAGGTTGGGATGTTGCAGTTTTTCCTGCAGTAGACGGCTCAGGATCGACCAGGTGAGGACGGTGCCGGTGGCTCCCGCGATGGCGGCGTAGAGGACGTGATGCTGATAGACCCGGCCAGTGAGGTGGATGATGGCGGCCTGGAGCAGGAACGTCAGTGGGGCATGGGCGAAGGGGTAGTCGCAGTAGGGGAGTTGGCCGAGGGAGATACGGTAGCTGCTGTCGAGGAGATAGCTGAGATCCCAGAGCACAGCGACGTGGGCGTTATGCCATAGGGTAACGGCGGCGGTACAGAGGAAGAGTAGCGCGGCGATGATGAGACCGAGGCGCTTGGAGAGTGGCTGGCTCACTTTGCTCGCGCGACCTTGCGTTTGTGGGACTTCTCGGCTCGGAGTTTGTCTTGCAATTGAATGTTATGCGCTTGCACGATAGCAGCGATGAGGCCGGGGAAGCGTTGTTCGATTTCGGCGCAGCGGGAGGTGTTGTGCATCTCAACGCCGCGGCGCTCTCCGCGAATCAGGCCTGCCTCGCGGAGGGCTTTGAAGTGTTGGGAGAGGGTGGACTTGGGGATGGGTTTGTCGCTGATGTTCAGGAAGTTCGAACAGTTCTGCGAGCACTGCTGGCCGATGATGTCGGCATAGATGGCGACACGGACGGGATCGGAGAGCGCGTGCAGGATAGCTTCGACCGTAACTTCTTCGATGGCTGGGTGAAAAAGCGGCCTCATAGATTCAGCATAAGCCTTCCTGGAGGTTTACCCTGTAGTTCATAATTTCTGAACTAATGAATCTTGGTATGGATTGCCTCCATCCTATGGTGCAGATGTCGATTCGGCGATGCGGACAGCGTTGTCGGCTTTCACTCGACACAGAACTTCTAAAAAGGATCGATATCATGAGCAAGCTCACAGGTAAGGTCGCAGTTGTTCCGGGCGCTTCCAAGGGAATTGGAGCCGCTATTGCCAAGTCACTCGCCGCAGAAGGTGCGTCGGTTGTGGTCAATTACGCTTCCAGCAAAGCTGGTGCGGATACGGTAGTTGCCGCGATTACTGCAGCGGGCGGCAGGGCCATCGCCGTGGGCGGAGACGTCTCGAAGGCTGCAGAGGCACAGGGCATTATCGATGCTGCCATCAAGAACTACGGGCGGTTGGATGTGCTGGTGAACAACTCCGGGGTGTATGAGTTTGCCTCGGTCGAAGACTTTACTGAGGAGCAGTTTCATAAGATCTTCAACGTCAATGTGCTGGGTGTTCTGCTGACGACGCAGGCTGCGGTGAAGCATCTGGGTGAGGGTGCCAGCATCATCAATATCGGCTCTGGCGTCACCCGACTTACACCTCCGAACACTGCGGTGTATTCGGGCACGAAGGGCGCGGTTGACGCGATTACCGGTGTACTTGCACGAGAGCTTGGAGCGAAGAATATCCGGGTGAACTCGATTAATCCCGGTATTGTCGAGACCGAAGGGACCCATAGTGCAGGCTTTGTCGGTTCGGACTTCGAAAAGTTTCTGGTTGCTCAGACGCCGCTGGGCCGTCCTGGACAGGTTGGCGATATTGCTTCCATTGCCACCTTCCTGGCTTCGGATGACTCGAAGTGGCTAACGGGTGAGTTGCTGATTGCAAGCGGCGGTCTGCGGTAAGACCTTCCTCCAGCACAAACAAAGACGCCCCATTCTGAATGGGGCGTCTTCGTTGATTACTGCCGGAGCGATTTCAGAGTTCGAGGCGGGAGTCGTCTATAGCGAGGCGTACGTTGCCGTCGGACTTGGCGAGGCGGCGGACGGCTTCCATTTTGTCTACATTGGCCTTGAGCATAACGACGGCAATAGGGATGGACTTGCCAGCCGACTTGATGGTGCGGATGGCGGTGTCGCGGTCGATGTCACAGACCTTCATGAGGACGCGGATGCCACGCTCGACGAGCTTGGCGTTCTTCATGTGGACGTTGACCATGAGGTTGTCGTAGACGTAGCCGAGGCGGGTCATAGCGCCTGTTGTGATCATGTTGAGGATCATCTTCTGGGCGGTGGAGGCCTTGAGGCGGGTAGAGCCGGAGACGACCTCGGGGCCTACTTCGGCGACGATGGTGGTGTCGGAGACTTCGGCGAGCGGGGTATTGAGGTTGCAGGTGACGGAGGCGGTCTTGGCACCGCGGGCGCGAGCGTATTCTACCGCGCCTACGACGTAGGGGGTGCGGCCGGAGGCAGAGACGCCGATGACGATATCTTTACGGGTGGGACGGCGGCGGGCGATGTCGCGCTGGCCGATCTCGGGGGAGTCCTCGTTGACATCGGAGGCGGAGGCGAGGGCCTTGGGACCGCCAGCCATAATGTACTGGACCTGTGAGGGGGCAGTGGAGAAGGTGGGAGGGCACTCGGAGGCGTCGAGCGAGGAGATGCGTCCGCTGGAGCCGGCACCGACGTAAATGAGACGACCTCCGTCGCGCAGCGAGCGGGCCACGGTATCAATCACGATCGCGATCTCCGGCAGCGCTTTTTTGACGGCGGCGGTGATCTTCGCATCTTCGTGGTTGATAATGCGGGCGATCTCAAGCGCGGATTTTGTATCGAAGCCTTCAGAGGCTACGTTGGAGGTCTCAGTGGTGAGATCGGCTAAATCCGAAGGCCCACGGTTGACGGGTTTTGGGGAGGGTGCTTGCTCGAGCATGGTGAGAGTTGCCATAAAAAAGTCCAGTAGGCTTACTTGCTGATTCTAGCTCTAACGAGGAGAGATGGGTAAAGAAACATTTGGTACCGAACAGGACGTATCAAACGGCCTGATCGGCGGATAGGTTTGGCTGGTTGCTGGGGAGGTTCGGAGTTGCGGGATGATGGTATAGGAGCCCATACGACTACGAGATGGGATGCGACTGCGGGGCTGCGGTTGCCTAAGACTGGCATGGGAGTCCGGATGGCAGGAAATCAGAGGCGTTGTCGCGATAGGATACGAGGGATGAGAGAGCATTTACGGATAGGCGGGTTGAGCATCATGATGTTAGCTGCGGCGGCGATTTTGGCTTGCCTGGGCGGGGCGATGGGACGCGCGCAGGTCGCGCTAAGCAGCGATGCTGCGCTACAGCAGGCACTGCAGAGCCTAGCGGAGAAGCACCATGGCAAGGTAGCGCTGTATGCGGTGCAACTGAACACCGGGAAGATGGTCAGCCTGGATGCGGACAAGCCAGTGCAGACGGCTTCAGTGATTAAGCTGGCGATTCTGTTTGAGGCGATGGAGCAGATCAAGGCTGGCAAGGCCCACTGGGAAGACAAGCTGACTCTGGCGAAAGGCGACGGGGTGAGTGGTTCCGGGGTGTTGGGATTGATGGATGCTCCGATGGAACTGACCCTGAAAGACGTGTTGACTCTGATGATCGTGATGAGCGACAACACGGCGACTAACCTGGCGATGGACCGGCTGGGTCTGGATGCGATCAACGCGCGCATTGCTTGGCTGGGGTTGAAGGAGACGCATCTATACAAGAAGATCGGCAAGCCGGCGACAGGGCCGATGCCGGCAGACCAGCCGAAGTTTGGGTTGGGGAAGAGCACTCCGCGAGAGATTGCGCTGGTGATGGAGCGGATCGGGCGGTGTCAGCTTGAGGGTCCGTATGTTGAAGTGACGGGCGCCAAGGCGGCAGAGGTAGAGGCGCGAGACCTGGCGATTTGCGCGGTTGGAATGAAGATGCTGCGCAACCAGTTCTACCGGGAGACGATTCCGCGGTACCTGGAGAAGCTGGACGCGAGCGAGGCCGGATCCGGTATTGCAAGCAAGACGGGCAGCCTGAATGGAGTGCGGGCCGATGTGGCGATTATGGCTGGAAAGACCGGACCGATGGTGCTTTCCATCTTTACGTATGAGAATGAAGATAAGAGCTGGACGGTCGACAATGCGGGCGAGGTACTGATCGCTCGGCTGGCACGGGAGATTGTTGAGGCGTGGTCTCCGGCTGGACTGGATGGGAAGACGCTGATTCCAGGGCTGGGGCTGAGTCCGGTTGGCGTTCCCTTGCCGGATGCGTCCAAGTAGGTATAGTTTGGCAGCGAAAGTATTCAGGAAGAGACACGAATGATGGAAGAGAACGGATTGGAATCAGCCGAGGTTTCGGTAGTCAAGGTGGACGCGGCTGGTGTTAGTGGGGAGAGTCCAGCAGGCGCAGGGCCGCGCGGCGGGGTGGTCGAGAAGAGTGTGCTGCACTCATGGTTCCGAGACATGGTGGTGTCGGTGGTGGTGTCGGCTTTTATCATCCTGTTTCTGTACCAGCCGGTGCGAGTGGAGGGTACCAGTATGCTGCCGATGCTGGAGGACCAGGACCGGCTGTTTGTGAACAAGATGGCGTACCGGGTGGGGGATATCCATCGTGGCGATGTGGTGGTGTTTCTGTACCCGCATGACCACTCGAAGAGCTACATCAAGCGCGTAATTGCGCTGCCGGGCGATGCCCTGCGGATCGAGCAGGGCAGGGTGTTTGTGAATGAGCAGCCGGTGGTGGAGGGGTATGTTCCGGCGCGGTTTGAGGACAGCCGTTCGCAGCCTGTGACGGTGCTGCAGCCGCATGAGTACTGGGTGATGGGCGACCACCGTTCTATCTCGAGCGACAGCCGGGACTTTGGGCCGGTGGCGCGGTCACTGATCTACGGTAAGGCGGCGTTTGTGTATTGGCCGATGGACCAGGCTGGGGTAGTGCGGTAGGTAGGTTTCCAGCAGTTAAGACTTGATGCAACGAGTGCCGCGCGATAGTCTGCGCGGCATCTTCGCTTAAGCTGCGGAGTTGAGTACGATCTGGGCGAAGCTGGTGGGGTCGAGGCTGGCACCGCCGACGAGCGCGCCGTCGATGTCCTCGAGGCAACAGAGGGTGGCTGCGTTGTCCGGCTTGACCGAGCCTCCATAGAGGATGCGCGTAGAGGCGGCGATGGCCGGGGTGAGGGACGAAGCGATCTGATTGCGGATGAGCTTGTGGGCCTGCTCCGCGATCTGCGGGGTCGCGGTGCGACCGGTGCCGATGGCCCAGACGGGCTCATAGGCGAAGACGATGGGAGCGGCGGTGGCTGCGTCGATGCCTTCGAGTGCGACAGCGGTCTGCAGTTCGAGGACCTTGGCGGTGAGGTCGGCCTCGCGCTCTTCCAGGTGCTCGCCGACGCAGACGATGGGGATGAGTCCGTGGGCAAGTGCGGCCTTGAGCTTGAGGTTGACGGTGGTGTCGGTCTCGTTGAAGTACTGGCGGCGCTCGGAGTGGCCGATGAGGACGTGGGTCGCGCCGATGGCCTTGAGCATGGTGGGCGAGGTCTCGCCGGTGTAGGCGCCGGAGTCCAGCCAGTGCATGGTCTGGGCCCCGATGTGGACGTTGCTGCCGGCGGCTGCGGCGATGCTTGCGGCCAGAGAAGTCATCGCAGGACAAAGGACTACCTCCGCGTGGGACTGCTGGCTGACGAGTGGTAGGAAGGTGGTGAGGAAGGCGGTGGCTTCGGCGGGAGTCTTGAACATCTTCCAGTTGGCGGCGATCAGGGGCTTGCGCATGATGGGTATCTTTATCCGAAAGTAAGGGGTTATTTGTTTGTGAGGGCAGCTACGCCGGGGAGGGTCTTGCCTTCGAGGAACTCGAGGGAGGCACCGCCGCCGGTGGAGATGTGGGTGATCTTCGCGGCGACGCCGGATTGGTGGACTGCGGCTACGGAGTCTCCGCCACCGACGATGGTGGTGGCGTTGCGGTTGTTGGCGACGGCGTGGGCGATGGCGTTGGTGCCCTTGGCGAAGACCGGCATCTCGAAGACGCCCATGGGGCCGTTCCAGATGATGGTGTTGGCATCGGCGATCTCTTTGGAGAAGAGCTCGATAGATTTGGGGCCGATGTCGAGGGCCATGAGACCTGCGGGAAACGCACCGGTGCTGGAGAAGACCTCTGTCTTCGCATCGTGGGCGAACTTGTCGGCGAGGATGTGGTCGACGGGTAACAGGAAGCGGACACCGTTCTTCTTGGCCTTGGCGAGCGCTGCTTTGGCGATGTCGAGCTTGTCGGTCTCGACGAGGGACTTGCCGGTGGCCTGGCCCTGGGCGTTAAGGAAGGTGTAGGCCATGCCTCCGCCGATGATGATGGCGTCGGCTTTGGAGAGGAGATTGTCGATGACCATGATCTTGTCCGAGACCTTGGCGCCGCCGATGATGGCGACGAAGGGCTTGATGGGATCGGTGACGGCCTTGCCAAGGTAGACGAGTTCCTTGTCCATCAGGAGGCCGGCGGCGGACTGCTTGACGAAGTGGGTGATGCCCTCCGTGGAGGCGTGGGCGCGGTGGGCGCTGCCGAAGGCGTCGTTGACGTAGATGTCGCAGAGGGCGGCGAGCTGTTTGGCGAAGGCTGGGTCGTTCGCCTCTTCTTCGGGGTGGAAGCGGAGGTTCTCGAGCAGCAGGGTCTGGCCTGACTCGAGGTTGAGAGCGAGCTCGGAGGCGATCTCGCCGATGCAGTCCGGGGAGAACGCTACATTCTCGTTCTCGTCGATGACGTGGTCCAGCAGCAGGCGGAGGCGATCGACGACGGGCCGGAGGCTCATGGATTCGACGGGCTTGCCCTTGGGGCGGCCGAGGTGGGAGCAGAGAATGACCTTGGCCTTGTGGCGCAGGGCGTATTCGATGGTGGGGATGGTCTCGCGGATGCGGGTGTCGTCGGTGATGACGCCGTCCTTGAGAGGGACGTTGAAGTCGACGCGAATGAGGACGCGTTTATCGGAGAGATCGAGGTCGCGAATGGAGAGTTTCATATCAGCTACGAGGATACGGTGCGAAACGTCGATTGGCGAGTGAGATGGGTAGACCGACAAGAAACAGGATGGCAAGAATGCCGTTGATGGTGATGCCAAGTGTTGGGCGCGAGGGCGTTACATGGCTGTGGGGAAGGATGACGTAGTTCATGACGATATAGATCAGCGTTCCGTAGAGCAGGCCGGAGCGTACGGGGTGTTGGGTGAGGAAGGGAAGCGAGCGGGCGGCCATGACAAAGACGTTGGCCCAGACCAGGGCAATGAGGAGATGCAGGACTAGTCCGATGAGGGCCGTGCGCAGGCCGCCGGAGAAGGCAGCGCGGCCTAGCATTCCGCTGGCGATGGACTGGAGGATCCGGATAGGGGCGAGTCCGTTGCGCAGGTAGAAAAAGGTGATGGGATCGAGGATGTCCAGGATCGCTGCGAGCAGACCACCGACGAGGATCGCCTTGAGAGAAGAGGTGGCGAGGGTTTTTGGCATGCGCCATTTTATCCATTTCGAGCTGGATGTAGAGGTGTTTTAGTTGGGGTTTTGATAGAGGCCGAGAACGTTGCCTGTAGGGTCATAAAAGCGTGCGGTGATCTCTCCGGGGTCAGCTCCCATGGTTTGGACTATGGCTCCCCCCCAGTGTGGGGATGAGCTCGCAGGTAGCGGCGACACTGTTTACTGCGATATAGAGAGGCAGGCCGGGTGTAGGGGATTTGGAACGATTCAGAACCCATGCGCCGCTCACATAGCCGGTGGCGTCGTCAAAGGCGGTAGCTCCATTGCCGCGTATTCGAATCTTCCAGCCGAAGGCTTTGTTGTAGAAGGCTGCTGGTGTGGCGACATCGTCAGTAGGGATTTCTATGTAGCAGATCTTGCCGTGGGGGAGCGCTTCTGACATCGGAGATAGACCTCTCGAAGGGTAATGTTGGCAACGACTATTCGGGGATGAGGGCGTCAGCTTCCAGCTCCACGCGCCAGGTTGGGTTGACGAAGGCAGTGACGACGATGGTGGTGACTGCGGGGAGGATGGTGGAGAATATCCTGCCGTGGATGCGCGCGACGGCCTCCCAGTCTTCTGCGCTGGTAAGGTAGATGCGGGTGCGGTAGACGTGTTCGATGGAACTGCCAGCGTTTTTGAGAGCAGTGGCGATGATGGCGAGGACTTGCTCGGTCTGCTGGGTGATGTCGGCATCGTCAGCGCCTACTGGACCAGTGCCAGAGACGTGGACGTGGTTGCCGATGCGGACGGCGCGGGAGAGGCCGATGATGGGCTCGTAGGGGGATGTGCCGGGGATGTTGGTGCGAATCATGGGTGTCATGATTATGCGCTCCAAAGGAGAAAGCGAAGAACCAGACTGCTTTAAGCAAAAATGCGGAGGTCTTTCGCTTACTCACAGTGATGATTATTGTGCCGAGATTTTCAACGAAATGCTGCCGCCGTCTTTTGACAGGAAATACGGATAAGGTCTTTGACGCGATGTAGCCAAAGATATTTTGAATGAGCTTTCCGAAGCAACCTGAGCGTCTCGATCACTTCGCGAACGGTTTCCGTTGCAACAGAGAGACATTGCCAAAATGTATGGGTACGGGTGTGTAGTCCTGGCTGGCCAGGGCGACTTTCTCCCATGCAAATGGCGTGGCCGGATGGACTACGATGCAGTCCGGCCGCTCGGTGATCCAGGAGGAGAAGTCGCGCGTTCGGGGGGGGGGTAGTCAGGCCGACGATATCGATAAGGTAGTGGTCGCAATACCAGCCGAGTGTGCCTGTCTCTACCGCTGCGATGCGGCTGTCTTGCGGAGTGTTTGTGTCAATCCAACGCGCCATGCTGACATAGTCAATTGCAGAATAGCGAGCGGCGCGCAACTCTTCGTAGGTGAATGCGGCTAAACAGAGGGCAACGGAAATCGCCGCCCATTGAAACGGCTTGGTTTCCGGAATCATTCGTACTGCATAGAGAATTAGAAAGGATAAAAACGGAGCGTAATACCAGTGATATTCGGGGATATGAACAAAACGTAGAACGAGGTGAGGATCAAGAAGACAGAAAGGACGACCTCGTTCACTTTGACGAGATCGCTCTTTCGAACGCCAAAATATGCCACGGCTATCAGAACCAGTGCGAGCAGGTACGATTTGGGAACGGATGAAAGGCTACGTCAGAGATGCGCAGGAACGCAGTCGGCCAGCGTCCCCAGTTGCCGGACATCCCTTGGCCGAACTTTGCCGTTGCTGATTGCGGCAGTAGGGTTTTGTACCAATACAAATTGAACATGAAATAAAAGACCATCAGTAAAGCGGCAGGCAGAACGTAGAAACAGCAGGAATACGGTGCTGCTTCCAGAGGAGCCATGCAACTACCGGGATAAGCACCCCACCTTCAAAACGGGTGAGCAACGTCAATGTACACAGCAGCGGGAGCCAGCCTATCTTGTCGTTGGCATAGGCGTAGACAGTTGCTATCAGTAAGAAGACGAAGAGCGACGTCTCCATGCCGATGTAGTAGTAGAACAAGTCCATGACGGTTGTAAAAATTCCGGCGAAGGGAACCATGCGCTCTGCCAGTAAAGCTGCCGCGATCAGGAAAACGCAACTCAGAATGCCTTGTGCGAGCAAGACTTGTCCGTGGAGCATCTAGGACAGTCCCCACGTAAGTCACGTACATACAATAGAGGTCAGTGCGTTGACGGGTTCGCCGGGATTGAACTCGAGGCCACGGCCTTGGAGAGCGTGGGTGATATACCGCGCATAGATCAGCGAATCGTCGAGAAACTGGCGCGCTGCTAAGCTGAGCCAACAGCCAGTACGCACACAGCTATGGCCCTGACTGAAAAGCTGATGCGGTAGGTGGAATCCATTCGATAGGTTCAATCACGGTTAATGGGGTGAAACTTGGTCGGTCAAACCTCTGGCGATCAAGGAGAAGAAGCGAAGAACTTTGCCGCTTCGGACAAAATGCGGGAGTTCTTCGCTTCGCTCAGAATGACAAGTGTATTGTGTCAGCCTTGTTGGTTATAGACCCTTCTTCACGAGGAAGAGAATGAGGTCCTTGACGCGGCTGGAGTAGCCCCACTCGTTGTCGTACCAGCTGATGATCTTGCCGGTGTTGGTGCCAACGACCTTGGTGAGCGGAGCGTCGAAGATGGAGGAAAGTGGGTTGCCCTTGAAGTCCGAGCTGACCAGCTCTTCCGTGGAGTAGCCGAGGATGCCTTTGAGAGGGCCTTCTGCGGCCGCCTTGACGGCAGCGTTGATGCTGTCGATGGTGATGGGCTTCTCCGTGACGAAGGTGAGATCGACGACGGAGACGTTGGGGGTGGGGACGCGGATGGCGAAGCCGTCGAGCTTGCCGGCCATCTCGGGGATGACGAGCTTGAGGGCCTTGGCGGCGCCGGTGCTGGTGGGAATCATGGAGAGGGCAGCTGCACGGGCGCGGCGGAGATCCTTGTGCGGCGTGTCGAGAATGACCTGGTCGTTGGTATAGCTGTGGATGGTGGTCATGATGCCGGAGGTGATGCCGAAGGTGTCGTTGAGGACCTTGACCACAGGTGCCAGGCAGTTGGTGGTGCAGGAGGCGTTGGAGATGATGTTGTGCTTGGATGCGTCGTACTTGTTGTCGTTGACGCCGAGCACGAGGGTGATGTCCTCATTGCTGGCGGGGGCGGAGATGATGACCTTCTTTACAGTGGTGCCGAGGTGGGCCTTGGCTTTTTCGGCGTCGGTAAAGAAGCCGGTGGATTCGACGACGATCTGTGCTCCTACGGAGGCCCAGTCCAGCTTGGAGGGGTCGCGCTCTGCGAAAACTTTTACCTGCTTGCCGTCGACGGCGATGAAGTCTGCACCGTGGGTGATGGTCTGCTTCAGGTTGCCCAGGATGGAGTCGTACTTGAGCAGATGGGCTAGGGTGGCGGGAGTGGTGAGGTCGTTGACGGCGACGAACTCGATATCGGGGTTGCCCAGAGCTGTGCGGAAGACGTTACGACCGATGCGGCCGAAGCCGTTGATACCTACCTTAACTGCCATGTTTGCGAATGCTCCTGTCGAAGTTCTTGCGTTCGAACTATTGTAGACCTTAAGGCTGGGCATGGATGCACAGCGCCGATGCTGAACGAAGGCGAAACAATGCGGGATACGTGCCGGAATAACCGAAAGGTAGGGGCTTGAGATTTCGGGGTACTGGCCTTGGTTCGGAGATTTGCGGGGGCGTTCCGGGCTGTGTTACAAGCGTGACAGACGCGAAGGGCGGAGGCGTGAGGTGTATCAGACTGCGCTGAAGCGTCCTAAGTCTAAAGTTCAATGTTTGAAGACGTTCGAGATGTTTGATTGGATAAGCGAAAAATGAGACGACGCCCTAGACGTGGACCGAACGAGTCGGAATCCACAGGAAAAAGTGGGCAGGAACTGCCTTCGAATCAGTTAGCCCCGCTGAGACCGACCTACCCGGATGCTTTGCCGGTCCGACCCAGCACACCACCAGCTACGGTTGCGGAGCAGTTACCTGTCGCGACATTCAGCGTGCCGGAGCCGATCCATGTGCCGTTTGAGCCGGCCTCACCTGAGAAGACGATGGTAGTGGAGACACAGCCGGAGTCGTTGAGTGTACCTCCACCCGAGGCGACGACGGTCAAGTCTCCGCGGGGGTATGTGGTGCTGACGATTGGGTTGCCGGGATCGGGGAAGACGACCTGGTACAAGCGTCGCGGGGTCACGCCGCTCTCCAGCGACCTGCTGCGTACTTTGTTGTTCGACGATATTACAGAGCAGCGATATCAAGGGTTGGTCTTCAGCACACTGCGCAGCCTGTTGCGGGCGCGGTTGATTGCCAAGATGCCCTGGAACTACGTGGACGCGACCAACCTGAGCCCACACGAGCGCAAGCAGTGGATCAAGATGGCGAAGAGCTTCGGCTATGAAGTGCAGGCGGTGTTCTTCGACGTTCCTCTGGCCGTGTGCATGGAGCGAAACAGCAAGCGGGAGCGCGCTGTGACCGACGAAGTAATGTTGAAGATGGCAGAGCGGTTGAAGCCACCCAGCTTCAAAGAAGGCTTTGAAAAGATTACGGTGGTCCGCGTGAAGGGACAGCCGGGGTCGTTGCCGGTGGCGGCTGCTGACTCGCCGGACGAGGTTGAGACCGGGGAACAGGGCGGGGCAGAACGTGCTCCTGAGGCTGCCGAGTAGTTTTTTCGTAGAGTGAAATTATCGACATGCCCAATGCCGGCGTTCAGTTCGCGAAGGTGAGCTACACGCTGGCAGGTGGGCATGTTTTGTTGCGCAATGTGTCGCTGGAGCTGGAGGCGGGAAAGACGACCGCGTTGCTGGGGCGGAGTGGGTCGGGAAAGACGACACTGCTGCGGATGGTGAATGGGTTGGTGGTGCCTACCGGGGGTGGGGTGCGGGTGGCGAGTGAGGTTGTTGGGGGGGACCTGGTTGGGTTGCGGCGGGGGATTGGGTATGTGATCCAGGAGACGGGACTGTTCCCGCATATGACGGTGGAGCGGAATGCGGGGCTGGCGCTGGAGTTGGCGGGACGGAAGAGTGGGGAGATTGCCGCGCGGGCCAAGGAGGTCCTGGAGCTGGTGGGGCTGGGGTTTGAGGAGTATCGCGGGCGGTATCCGTGGCAGCTGAGTGGGGGGCAGCGGCAGCGGGTGGGGCTGGCCCGGGCGCTGGCTCTGGATCCCAAGGTGTTGCTGATGGATGAGCCATTTGGTGCGCTGGACCCGATCACCCGGGCGGAGATGCAGACCATGCTGCGCGACCTGTTGAAGCGGGTGCAGAAGACGGTGCTGCTGGTGACGCACGATCTGGACGAGGCGCTGTATCTGGCTGACCGGGTGGTGTTTCTGGCGGCGGGTGAGATTGTGGCGGACCTGGCTTCTGGCGAAGTGCTGAGGTCTGAGAATGCTGCGGTGCGGGAGTATGTTGGGGCGGTGCATCGGGCGGTTTCCGGAGGCGCAGCGCGATGACTGGGTTTCTTCAGGCGCATGGGTGGGAGATCGCGCGGCTTACGTTTGAGCATCTTTGGCTGACGTTGAGTGCGATGGTTTTGGCGGCTGGGGTGGGGCTGCCGCTGGGGATTCTGCTGACGCGGAAGAAACGCTGGGCCAAGCCGGTGATTGCGGTGGCGAATGTGGTCCAGACGGTGCCGAGCCTGGCGCTGTTTGGGTTGCTGCTGCCGGTCCCGTGGCTGGGCGAGAATGCGGCTCGGCTGGCGATTCTGGCGCTTACTGGCTATGCACTTTTGCCGATTTTACGGAATACGTATGCGGGGGTGGGGAGTGTCGATCCGGCGCTGGTGGATGTGGCGGAGGCGCTGGGGATGACCGGCTGGCAGCGGCTGACGAAGGTAGAGCTGCCGCTGGCGGCGAGTGTGATTCTGGCGGGGCTGCGGACGGCGACCGTGACCTGCGTGGGAGTAGCGACGATTGCGGCGGCGATTGGAGCGGGCGGGCTGGGGGAGCTGATCTTTCGGGGGGTGGCTTCGGTGGATAACGGGCTGGTGCTGGCAGGGGCGATTCCTGCGGCGATGCTGGCGCTGGTGGCGGATGCGGGGCTGGGATGGGTGGAGAAGCGGTTGGCGGTGCGGCGGGTATGAGGCGGATTGGCGGTACACCCCCCTCCCCCCTTATATTGCGCAAAGTCTTCGAACGAGAGACTTTAGGGTTGGACTTGCTGTTTGCTCCGGAGTACCCATCTAAGGGAAGGTTCGACTGGAGGGCCTGTTTGGGGCGAGGATTTGTCAAGCGTGGAGGACAGGGTTCCGGGGTCCTGGTTGTTGGGCTGGCGCTGCTTTTGGGGGGCTTGGTGGGGTGTGCGCCGCCGCGGTCGAGCCGGGTGGTGATTGGGGCAAAGAACTTTACCGAGCAGGTGGTGCTGGGGGAGTTGCTGGCGCAGGAGATTGAGGCGGTTGCGCAGGAGGCTGGGCGGCCGGAGAGGGTAGAGCGGCGGTTCTATCTGGCGGGGAGCTATCTGTGTCAGCAGGCGTTGGTCAATGGGCGGATTGATGGGTATGTGGAGTACACGGGGACGGCGCTTACGGCGATTTTGAAGCAGCCTCTGCCGCCGGTGGGGCAGCGGGATGCGGCTTCGGTGCGGGGTACGGTTTCGCGGCTCTATCAGGAGCGGTATGGGGTGACGGTGGGGGCTCCGCTGGGGTTTGAGGATACGTTTGCGATGGTGGTGCGGGGGGCGGATGCGCGGCGGTTGGGGATCAAGACGATCTCGGATGCGGTGAAGACTGTACCCGGTGGTGATGGGTGGCGGCTGGGGGTGGGGTATGAGTTCCAGTCGCGACCGGATGGGTTGGCGGGGCTGGAGGCAGCGTATGGGTTGAAGTTTGCCGGTGCTCCGCGGACGATGGACCTGGGGCTGCTGTACCGGGCGCTGGGTTCGGGGCAGGTGGATATGGTGGCGGGGAACTCGACAGATGGGCCGATACGGGCGCTGGGGTTTGTGGTGCTGGAGGATGACCGGCACTACTTTCCTCCGTATGAGGCGGTGCCGCTGGTGCGGGCGGACTCGATCCGGGCGCATCCGGAGATCCAAGTGGCGATGGACCGGTTGGCGGGGAAGGTTTCTGCCGAAGAGGTGCGGGGAATGAATGATGCCGTGGATGGGCAGCATAAGGATGTGGGGGATGTGGTGCGGGCGTTTCGTAAGGGGAAAGGGCTTTGAGTTTGGGTGAACTTTGCGGAGTGTCTGGGTTCTCTAACGACTGCATGATGACTGTGTGACCTTCGCAGGGAAGGGAGGCACGGGAGGAGTCGTTATGCGTGACTTGAAGGTAATCGCGGTGGCTACGGAATTAGTGGAGACGATGAAGGCGACGATGCTTTCACCGGGGTATGGGCATCCGGTTTCGGTGAGCGTGGCGACTGGGCATGGGCCTTGCCGGCATTGCCTGGAGCCGTTTGTGGTGGGGGTGGAGTCTCGGCTTTTGTTTACGCTGAACTCATTTACCGGGTTGGAGGCGCTGTCGCAGCCGGGACCAGTGTTCATTCATGAACGGCACTGCGAGCGGTATGACGAGACGGGTGGTTATCCTGCGAGGCTGCTTGAGTTTGGCGCGGTGCTGGACGGGTATGACGATCAGCATAGGATGGTGCGGAGAGAGACTGTACTCGACGGTGCGCAGGAGGGCGTGCTGGGGAAGATACTAGAGGACGAAAGTATCCGGTATGTGATGGTGCGGGATGCCAAGGCGGGTTGCTACGATTTTCGGGTGGAGAGAGGAGCGCCATGAAGAGTGGAGAGGTTGAGCCGTGGCTGCGGGGGACGCTGATGGAGTTCGATCCGCTACGGCGGGGGGTGCTTCATGCTTTGGAGCTGGCGGTGGAGGATGTATCCCGGTGGTGCTCCCAAGCGATTTCGGCGCTACGTTGTCCCGCGATCGTAGACACGATGGCGTACTTTAAATTTCTGACCGATCCTCACGAT
>JANYER010000065.1 GCA_025359825.1 Granulicella sp. | reverse complement strand
GTGTAGTCCGTATGCTCGCCGATCAGGTTGACCCGTGCCGGTGCTCGAAATGCTTTCCCTGCAACCCCAAAACGCTCAGCGTGTATTGCTAGCGCCTTCGCTACATCCGTCATGCTGTACCTGCATCCACTGGATTCATTTCCTTCAACATCCTACAACCAGCTCCATGCAGTCAGCGCTTCGCTACTTTATGCCCCGCTGGTGCAGCCAGCCGCTTTACCTCAGTCGCCGCCAGCAAAAACCCACCCACCCCATACGTATAGCTCGCAGTAGGACGAAACGGCGCAGGCTCCGCGCCCGTCTGTTGAACCCCACCCAACCGCCCGTCGGCATATATGTGCTGCAGCATCCCTGCCCAGGCCTTCTCAATCACGGGACGATACACCTTCGCATCCAGCAACCCTTCGTTCACACCCCAGGCCAGCCCATACGTCATCAGCGCTGAACCCGAAACCTCCGCTACCGAATAACTCGCTGGGTCCAGCATCCCAGCCCGCCACAGCCCATCCGGCCCCTGCGACTTCGCCACCGCAACTGCCATCTCCTTCAACTGCGCTTCATAGAACAGTCGCGACGGATCATCCTTCGGCAGATGCTGCAGCGTCCGTACCAGCCCGCCCATCACCCAGCCCACACCGCGCGACCAGTACATCTTCTTGCCGTTCTTCTCCGTCTTGGTCAGATACGTAATATCCCGCGCGTAGAGATGATCTTCTTTGCTGTAGAGCAAGTCCGAAGTCTTCTTGAACTCCTCGTTCATGTACGTCAGATACTTCTTATCGCCGGTCGCAGCATACATTCGTGTCCACACCCCAGGACCCATGAACAATGCATCGCACCACCACCACACAATCGGTCTCGCCGGCCCAGGATTCTTCGCCACCCTCGGCCCCGCCAGCAGGTCATCCATCTCCGCCTTCAACGGCGCAATCATCGCTGTCTTCTGCGGGTCGCTCGCAGCACTCTTGTTCTGCAGATAAAGCTCCAGATAGGTTTGTCCTACGCTTTGGTCATCTGCGTCCGGCAGATGCGATCGCAACTGCCAGTCAAACTTCTTCCCCATCCGCTCCATCGCGTCCCGGTACTTCGCATCCCCCAGCGAGTCCGACGACGCCATAAACCCGCTGTACAACACGCTCCACGTCCATATCCGGTCGAAATACTGCTCCGAACGAGCGAGCTGCCAGTCCGCTACCTTGCGCATCGCCTTATCGACATTCACCGCCGTAATCTTCGGCGAGAGGTCCTTCGCAATCGGTCCACCATCCTCAGGATCATCCCCAAAGTGCCGCGAGTTGTCCTTTGCAATCCCTGCCAACTGCGCCGCCGTCGCCCCCGACAACGAAGCCGCCCGCGCGGTATCCACCGCCGTAGGAGACGGTATCGACTGCGCCCCAACCTGCAGCGCTACACTCCAAACCAAACCAGCCGCTACCACGCCACGCCAAACTGTCATCTGCATCTACCTTTCAGACTTCGTTGGATTCAAACTTCCCACGCTCTTGAAATTTATGGAACGTCACCTATACGTGTCAATAGAAACACTGTTTCGCTAATGACGTATGGGGCAACCTGCCGGACAACGCAGCCCCGTCGGGTCTCTTGCGGAAGCTACTCCTCCCGCAAAACCTCCAGCGGCTTCTGACCCAGAATCCGGTGGCTCGCCACCCAACCCGTCGCCACCGTTAGCCCCGCCGTCGCCAGCAACGCCGCCGCATTCCAACCCCATTGAAAGTGATACGCCGCCGTCAGTTGCTTCAGCAGTACCCGAGCGATCAGGTTCGCAAACCCAATCCCCACAACTCCTGCCACCAGCCCAAGCACTGCAAACTCAATCGAGAACACCGTAGCAATACGAGCACGCGTAGCACCCAACGTCTTCAGTACTACCACCTCACGAATCCGCCGATAGCGCGTCCCGGCCACGCTGCTCGCCAGAATCACCACGCCGGCAAAAATGCTGAACGCCGCCAAAAACTGGATCACATACGTAATTTGAATCACTACCGCCCGCACCGTCTCCAGCGCCTGCGCTACGTTGATCACCGTCACCGTCGGAAATGACTTATACAACGCCCGCTGCAACTCACCCACGCGGTTCGGATCGGCATGAACGCCGCCATACCAAACCACCGGCAGCCCACCCAGCGCCGTCTTCGGCAAGATGAACTCCGCTCGCGAAAACGCGTGCTGTCCATCCACCTTCGAAAGCCCCACCACCGTCGCAACAAACATCGTGTCCTGCGAGCTAAACGTAATCGTCGATCCCACCGTCACTCCCAGCCGCTCCGCCGTCCGTTCATTCACCACCACCACTGGAGTCTTCGCAGCACCGGCCGCCTGCTCCGCGCTCCACCACGTCCCCTTGACCACCGTAGTTCCCGGCGGCAGCGCATCGAACCACGTCAGCGAGACCGCTTGCAGCATCCGCTTGGGGAAGTTCTTCAACTTCACCTCGCTCGCCGGCGTTCCGTTCAGCGCAAGAATCCGCGACGAAACCACCGGCAGCAGCTCCGGAGCGACCGTCACACTTCCCTGCCCCTTCAGCAACACCTTGATGCCTTCAATCTCATCGTTCGTAATGTCCACCAAAAATACATTCGGCAGATTCGGCGCAGACGAGATATGCAGATCGCTCACCACCGACTGCTGCACCAGGTACACCGTCATAATCTGCATCACGCCCATCCCCAACGCAGCCAGCAGCGCCGCCGAAGGATTACCCGGTCGATAGAGATTCGCCAATCCATGGCGCAACGATGAAGGCAGCGCCAGCCGCGTCCGGTTCAGAAAGAACTTCAGCCCTGCCAGCACTGCCGCTGAGGCACCCAACAACACCAGCAGCACCGCCACCAACCCCAGCGAAAAGACCTTGCCTACAGTAGCCGAGTCGCTCAGCGTAGTTGCAATCCCCGCCAGACCCGCCAGAATCAGCACCGCAGCGCCGATCTGCGCAATATTCTTTCGCAGCTTCTTGAAGATCGCCGACACAAACGGATCGTCGTTGTCCTCTACCGCTCGCCGCAGAATCAAGATCGGCCGCACCCCACGAATATCCAGCAGCGGAGGCAGCGTAAACAACAGCGTCGTCAGGACCCCCGCTCCAAGCCCCGTCAGCACCGTGCGCCACTGCACCTGCAGCTCCGTATCCACGTTGATCAGCTTCGCCAGCAGAATCGGAAACGCTAGCTGCACTCCAACTCCCAACGCCACACCTAGCACTCCACCCAGCAGTCCCAGTAGTAGCGTTTGCATCACATAAATCTTGATGATCTGCCCGCTGCGCGCCCCCAGCGACTTCATAATCGCGATCGTATCCAGCCGCTGCTGCAGATGCGCACGCATCGCCATCGCCACGCCCACAGCCCCCAGCACCAGAGCCACCAGGCTCATCAGCGAAAGCAGACTCGTCGCCCGGTCCAACCCCTGCGTCAGCGCCGGATTCGTCTCGCGATAGTCCGTAATCTGCGCCTCCGGAAGCATCTTCACCAGCCGGTCCTTCAAGTCCGCCACCATGCTGTCCGAGATCGGCGCACCATTC
>JANYER010000044.1 GCA_025359825.1 Granulicella sp. | reverse complement strand
TAGAATGTCCGGAGCAAACGTATGGAGCAACGTTGCATTGAGTGAGCCCGTAGCCTTCACATCCAGCTTGCCGTCCTTGGGGTCCGTCGTTCCAAACACTTGCGCCGTCCCACTCGCACGCAGGTCTGTGTCCTGTCCCGTGATGTGTACCTGTTCCAACCGCACCACTCCGTTCTGCAAGCTTAATTGAAGCGGCTCGGCCGTCTTCAATTCGATCCCCTGCAGCTTCAAATCAAAGTCGTTGAAGTCCGCCCGGCCACTCAACACCTTCGGCGTCTTCAACGGACCGTTCACCGTCACGACACCACCCAGCGATGTCTGCAGCGCAATCTTCCCCGGAGCAAGGATCGCCAGTGGCTTATTCAAATCCAACCCGGCAAACGTCATCTTCGCCTGCGTCTCGTAGTTGCCCGTCAGGTCGATCTGCCCGGTTGCGTTTACCTTCGCGCCCACCAGGTTCGAATTCGCCGATAGCATTAACAGCTTCCCTTGGCTATGGATATCAGCCGACGCATCGCCCACAGCTTGCCCATTCAGGCGGACATCCTCCAGCTTGGCCGTCATCTTCATTCCCGGCTCCGTTACAGTGCCGTTCGCGTCCGCCACAAAACTAAGCACACCATCCGCGTGCACGCTGCTCTGCTGCACGGCCTGAAACTTGGAGAGCTGCAGCTTGTTCCCTTCAAGGTGTCCATGCAGATGCTGCGTATCCAGGTCGTAGCCACCATTACCTGCTACCTGCAGCCCATGCGCCTTCACCACTAGGTGAGTGGCTTCCAGGGTCCGTCCCTGCACCGCAACATCGGCTACCACTGACTCATACGGCTCCCCGTAAGCCAAGCCATTGTTCAATGCCACATGCCCCGAACCCGTAAAGCTCTTGATGGTCCCGGCAGCATGCGCCTTTGCCTCCATTACGCCCGTCACAGGGACACTCGACTGCTGGCCCGCAATCTGCAGCACATCCGTCACCTGCGCATTGGCCAGCTGCAACGTCACATTCAATGCCGAGCCGTCATCCCACAGATACGTCGCCGCGCCCCGTCGCGGGACCACCTTCCGCGGCCTCACCGTACCTCCCACGTTCAGCACAGCCGTTCCACGATGGATCGTCGAGGTCGCCACCGCAAGTCCTTCAAACGGTGAGTACTCCGCGTCCGCCACCACCGAGTCTAAAAATACGTCCGTAGTATCGCTCAACTTCGCTTCAACTGACGTCGCCTCCAGGTGACCCTTTACATCCAGGTTCTGGATCTCACCCTTCGCCGTCCCGTTGAACACCATCGCGCCGTGCAACACCACTGGAATCGCTGCCGTACCTGTCTTGCCATTCGCCGTCAGCCCAAGCGTTTGCAGCAACTGGTCGTACTCTCCGAGATCCCGCACCACCAGGTCCACTCGCATCGAGGTCAATCGGTCGCCTAGATTCACACCCAGCACACCGTTTCCCTCTAGATTCGACTCCGGAGTCTGCAACGCCAAACGCTGAATCTGCACTACCTCGGTCTTGCCGGTGTAGTGTGCCAGCACCTGCCCCGTCACCGGAATATCGGAGATCGCACCCTTGCGCTTCACTCCCGTCGGAGCAGCTGTCAGGTCCCCATCCACCTCTACCGTGTCCGCAATATCCACCGCCGCCCCCCCCCACTCCACCTTCACCGGTCCACTGATCGCTGTATCGAATCCAAGGTCGCCATAGTTCACCGGAGCGGTCAAATCCATGATCGTCCGCAGCGGGATGCTATGGATCACCGCATCCAAATAGGCATGGGACGAAACCACCGGCGGCAACTTCACCGGCCCCGTCACCACCGCCTTGCCCGTCACCGCCACGGACGTCTTGTTCGCCGTCGCCATCGCACCCTGCACCGTCGCCGACGCGGCCGGCGCACTCGCCGCCACCTCGCCCAGCCAGTTCGAAATCCGCAACCGGCCCTCTGCGCTTCCCCCGCCCGGCAATGTGCCACTCAGCGCCGTCAGCAGCAGCTCCGTCGGAGTGATGTGCAACTGCCCGCCACCATTCACATCATGCAGCCGCACATACTCGTTCTTATACGACGCATTGTGAATCTTCGCCTTACCCACCAGCAGATACCCAGCCGTGCAGTCCGGATCGGGCGCCAGCTCCGTCGTACTCGGCTTCTCATTCTTCTTCGGATGGGTCCGCTGCCAGAACCTCGGATGCTTCTGCGCTACCGCTGGAGTCGTGGTGCAGTTATGGCCATTCAACTCTAGGTCCACCGACCCCGCGTTCAGCCCGTCGACCCCGGCCAGAATCGAGATCTGCTTCAACTCCAGCGCCCCGTCGGCCCGCGCCTCCCACTCCGGCTTCGCAAAGTGCGCCAGGCTTGCCGTTGCCGTCAGCACCGAACTCTTACCGCTATGGAACTCCAGCTTCTTCAACTGCACCCTGTCCCGGCCCAGCTCTGCTTCCACATGCAGCTGCGACTGCGCCTCCGGCTGGGTCATCATCTTGGTACGCAGGTCACTCAGGTCTACCGTTGCGGCATACAGATCGCCCTTGGCGACGTAGTTCACCTCGACGTTCAGATCCCCCGCAGCCACATCGAACGGAATCGCCCGGTCGTTGAACAGAAACAGCCCATTTGCAAATTCTACCTTCTTCGCCTTGAGGTCCAGCAGTGTGTCCGTCACCGGAGTGTTGCTCTGCGTCGGATGCTTCGGTACCGGCTGGTTGGTCTTGCCGTCCTTGTCGATAATCAAATGAACCTGCGGCTTGTCCACGCGCAGGTAGCTCAACGAGACATGCGAGGCCACCCCGGTCCCCGCCGTGTGCTGCAAAAAGTTAAACAGCTTCACCCGCAGTTGAATCTTCTCTGCAGCCAGGTACGGCAGCTCCTCCGGACCTTCCAGTCCGTGAATAATCAGGTCATCCGCCTCGACAGCAAGATGCCGCAAGCTGAAACGTATCTCACGCAACTGCACACGCCCGCCGGTCGCATCCTCCAGCACCGTCACGACCTGCTTACCGACCCGGCGTTGAAAATCATCCGTAGTCGTATACCAGGCAAGCGTCGCCACCAAAATCACCAGCAGCAACAGGACTGTTCCTACCGCCTTCACGAAGAAACGCCCGATCCGCGTCGCCAAAGACCGCTTCACCTTGGCTTCCATGACGTGCAGCTTCTCTTCGATCTTGTGGATCTCGTCCAACGCCTTCTTCCTGGCGCGCTTCGGCATCTTCGGTTTCAAGTCTTTATCCTGTTCGCTCACGGCGCGGCCTCACCCGGCTCGATCGTTCGCACCGTTCCCTGGGCCCGCAGAGACTTCAACCAGTCTCCCAGCAGGTTGCCCACCTGTTGCTGTAACA
Source organism: Granulicella sp. (assembly GCA_025359825.1). Lineage (GTDB taxonomy): Bacteria > Acidobacteriota > Terriglobia > Terriglobales > Acidobacteriaceae > Edaphobacter. Next base: position 4,638 of record JANYER010000044.1, on the reverse strand, counting down.
GAATCTCCTGGATCCGCTTCGCAATCGTCTCTTCCTTTGGAGCGGCTGCCTTGCGCGCCGCATACTGCGGCAGCAGCGTCTTCACGTAGTACATATGAATCTCGTCATCACCCACCTCGATTCCAGACTTGAACCGCACCTCGATAAATCGCAGAACCTCCATCCGCTCCCGCCAGCGGCGTATCAGCTCCGGCATGGTAAAGCCCTGCGCCGTCACAAACCGAGCCCACCCTGCCTCCGTCTCGCAGTGATACACCTCGCACAGAGGAATCTCTTTCCGCAAGGTATTCAACTGCTCCTCTACCTGCTTGTCGGAGATCTCGTCATCCGGCTGCAGTTGTGCCTGTTGCAGAATCAGGGAACGGTCGATCAGCCGTTCAATCACCTGTGTCCGTGTCTGCGTCGTACTCGTATCCCGGAACGGCTGAAACGCCACCAGCCTCCGCTCCTCGTCCACGTCGCTCTCCAGGATCACGTCCTCATTCACCACCGCCACCAGCCGGTCCAGCTCCACACCGCGAACCGCAACCGGGGGCGCGCCTGTGCTGGTCACAGGAGCACTCTGCCCAGCCAGCATCGTACCCAGTCCGCACCACACACCCGCAATCGCCAACCATTGAGTCGTCATCAGAAGCTCTCCCCGATGCTGAAGAAGAATCCGAAGTGGTTCGCCTGCCCCACATGCGGCGAACTGTTATTGAAGTCGTAGATCACCGGATAAATCGGTGGATTCAAGTTGTAGGTAAAATCCACGCGGATCGGCCCCACCGGCGTCTTGTAGCGCGCGCCCAGCCCCAACGCATGAGAGAAATAGTTAAAGCTGCATGTGCCGATCGCCTGCGATACGTCCTTGCAGGTCTCCTGGTTCGGCTGCTTGAAGCGCGCAAAACTTGGCAGCACGTCCTTCACGTTTTGGAACACGTTCCCCATATCGTGGAACACCACAAAATTAATGCTGTCGCCCACATACGGCAGTGTCGGCGCGGGCAGCCGCAGCTCAAACGTATTCACAAACGCGCCCGTCCCGCCCACCGGATACCCCGTCTGCAGGTCGCGTGGCCCAGCTCCGTTGATGCCGAATCCACGATGAGAAGACGCTCCGCCGGCATACAACCGCTCCGGCAATGGCACGCCCGTGCAGCTTGGATTGGTCGTCAGCAGCGGCCCCAGGCACTCCTTCACACTAACGTTTGGGTTCTGCCCAAAAAACGTCTCAAAGCCAATCCGCGTGTTGCGCGCCAGGACATACTTCCGCTTGCCAAACACGTAGTACGTGGAGTTGGAAGCATCCACCCGGTTGAAGCTCTGCTCGGACCCAAACTTCGAGGTCGCAAGAAACTCCTGCACCGACGTATACGATCCTTTGGTTGCATCCAACGGCCCGGGCTGACGCGTATCGTGCAGCCACGTCACCCCCGGTCCACCCACGCGCACCGGTTGCGAGAGTAGTGGAATCAGATTCGCCGAAATCTGCAGACTGTTCGGGTCCACCTTCACCCGCCGGAACTGGAAGTCGTAAATCAAGGTATTCGCCCGGTGCACCTTCTGGGTCACGCGCACGGCAAAGTGCAGCGACGACGACTTGAAGGTCGTAATGTTCTGCACGTCCGAGTAGCCGCCGGAGATCGTTCCAGAAAGATTCTTTCGTCCCCGCAGATGTGGATTCTGGAAGCTAAGATTCCCCACCTTTTCCAGCAATCCATACGTACTGTGCAGCGTCAGCGAGTTCTGCGATCCACGCAGATTAATTCTCGTCACATCCAGCGAGACTCGCGGGCTCACCCCTGCATTGCCCTCCTGAGAGTACTCCGCAGCCGGAGGCAGCCCCAGCAGTATCCGCGAAGCCTCGGAGATCGTTCCCGAGTTCGGCTGCCCCGTCTGCGCCTCAAATCCAAATCCGTACGTTACGTCCCAACGCTTCGCCTCGGTCAACTGCAGCAGTACATTTTTGTTCGGCGCGTCTCCAGCCGGATTCTGCACTGCAGCAATTACCTCGTTGAACAGCGCAAGGTTGTAAAAGTTCCGTTGCGTCTCCAGCAATGCACTCTGGTCCAACGGCTCGCCCGGATGCACCAGAACCTGGCTGTCTACGACCTTGGGCCGCGTGTGCTTAATACCCGAGATCAATACCTTGTTGATGAAGACCTGCTGGCCCTCCGTCACGCTTAGCGTCACGTCCGTCAACCCGTCGTCGTCGCCTTCCTTCTCCTGCCGGATCTCCACCCGCGCCTGGTCGAACCCGTGGCTTACGTAGTACCCCAGCACCGCGTCCCGGTCGCCGGATAGCGTAATCAACGAGAATGGCTGCCCCGACTGCGCATTCAGCAGGCCCGTCAACTCCTTCATCCGGCTCGGGTCCACGCCGTCCAATACGACATCGCCAAACTTCTGCTGCGGCCCATCCTCAATCTTGTACTTCACCCGAATCTGGGCAGCCTTCAACGGTTTACCATTCGGCCCATCGTCCACGTCATCGATATCTGTCGTGACCTGCGCTTTGTTGAAGCCATTCGACCGGTACAGCGCCTGGATCGAGTTCACATCCGCGTTCACCAGCGACTGGCTGTAGCGTCCACTGCGCAGATAGTTGTCTGCCTTCTGCACCCGCAGACGTTCACGGATCAGGTCGTTGCTAAAGTACTTATTGCCCTCAATATCGACGCTGAGGACCTTGTGCTTCACACCACGATCGACAGAATAGACAACCCGCTCCGTCGGCGTGTCCTCGCCAATCACCTTCACTTCCACCGAAGCGTCGAAGTATCCCTGTTGTTCCAGGAACTCACGAATATTGTGCAGGCCCTCATTCAGCAGGTCGTTATCGATCGTGCCCTCTTCAAAAATCGGCACCAGCAGATGCAGCCGGCTCCTGGAGAGCTTCACCCCTTCGACCGCTACCTTCACCTCAGGCCCCTGGTTCACGTTGAAGCTGTAGTCCAGCTCCTTGCGGCCCGTATCGTACGTCTGCTTTTGCAGCGCGATCGTAGCTTCCAGCCTGTCATTCTTTTGATACTGTGCCCGCAGCCGGGTCAATGCGCTCCCCACCGTCTCTCGCGTCACCCTGCTGCGTTCCTTCAGCTTGCCCTTCTTGCGAAACTCCGCTGCCGTCAGCCCTGCATCGGCACCTTCCACCGTCACCTTCCCCACCCGTGCCTGCGGGCCGGTGTCGACCGTAAACTCCGCATCCACCTGCGCGCCCTGCACATCGATCACCGTCGCGACCGTCACCTTTGACTCGAAGAACCCATTCTGCTGCAGCGTCTGCTGGATACCATCCACACCCGCTTGCAGGTCGGCCTCCTTAAACGCCTTACCCGGATTCAACTTCGAAGCAAACTCCAGCAGCGAGCTCAGCCTATCGTCCTTCACTCCAAGGATCGTCACTCGGCCAACGTAGTAGCGCGCTGTCCCTACAAAGATCAGGCGCACCCCACCTCCCTCCTGCACTCCCCGCACCGAAAGGTCCCGGTACCGCCCACTCCCAAACAGTCGCTTCGTACTCTCCCGTACCTTGTACGGGTCCAGTGGCTGGCCGACCTTCTGCCCCAGCTCCAGCAGCAGCATATCGCCCTTATCGAACGTCACCCCTTCAAATTCCACGGCATCCACCCGCAACCCGCGCCACTGCCAAATTGAAACTGGCTTTATTGCAGCAGGAGTCGCTGCGGGAACCGTAATAGGAGTCTCCACCGCAGCCTGGCCCCAACCCAACCTCACCCCACCCAGCCATAGCAACAGTACGCAGCAGCGCATCAACGCTCCAACCGGACGCTGCGTCACCTCCCGAACCTCTGCTACACCACGACCCAAACCCGACCCCTGATTCTTTGCCCTTAGATTTCAACTTCTCTTCTGTTGTTGCCTGTACGCTTCCACTCCAACTTCCAAACCTGGGAACAAAATGGAGCTACTGATACTCCTGATACTCCTTCAGACGCTTCCCCAGTACCGACAGCACACTCTCACTGGCTCACGCTTAACACGCAAGGCTACCTATTCCCGTTGGATGCAAAAATGCCCCACGGGTCAATTACGAACCTCAAACGATCTCCATTCTCTATACTACGAACAAGCACCGGCTTTTGGGATTATCAAAGTCGCACCCCGTCCGCGATCGACTGTCAAACACCCCATGAAGAACTTTAAGTTGCCCCCTGATCTGCATCCCGGCCAGCACCCCATAACGGACACGGAGCGTTACTCCCGACAAGTCCTATTCCCCGGCATCGGCCCCACCGGCCAGCAGCGCCTGGCCGACGCCCACGTCGCCATCGTCGGCGTAGGAGCCACCGGAGCCGCCACCGCCTCCCTGCTCGCCCGCGCCGGCGTCGGCACCCTCACGCTCATTGACCGCGACTTCGTCGAGCCCTCCAACCTCCAGCGCCAGATCCTCTTCGACGAGGCCGACGCCCGCGATTCCCTCCCCAAGGCCGAGGCCGCCCGCCGCAAAATAGCCCTCTTTAATTCCACCATCACCGTCCACCCCCACATCGCCGACCTCGTCCCCGCCAACATCGAAGCTCTGCTCAGCCCCGCCCATCTGATCCTGGACGCGACCGACAACTTCGAAACCCGTTATCTCATCAATGACTTCGCCGTCCGCCAGTCCATCCCCTGGATCTACGCTGCCGCCATCGG
>JANYER010000020.1 GCA_025359825.1 Granulicella sp. | reverse complement strand
GCAGCGTCACCATCCCACCCTGCACCGTCACATACGGATTCTCCCACTGCGTCAGACTCTTCACCGCCATGTAGCGCGTCTTCGATGGCGGTGGTATCAACTCCATCTGCTGCCGTGCCGCCTCCATTGCTTTTTGCTGCGCTACCGCCAGCGTCCGCGTCTCAGACGTTGATGCAGCAGTCGGCCGCGTGCATCCGTTCAGCCCCATCATCAAACCAGCCATCGCAGCCGCAGCAAAAAAACTACGCCGAATCTCCATCGTTCGCTCTACTCCCTAACTACTTCAGTAGTCTTGATTACTAATCAGCATATCAAGGCAGCCCGCCGCCAACCCCATCAAATGCACCCGAACCGAAGGCAGCTATTAGCGCCCCACCCACCCCGCCGCACGCTTCTCCAGAAAAGCCCCCACGCCCTCCCGCTTGTCCTCCGTCCCACACAGCCGTCCAAAGATCTCCGCCTCTACCCGCAGACCCTCCTCCAGGCTTAAATCCGCCCCCCTCCGCACCGCCTCCAGACACCCAGCCACCGCCAGCGGAGCCACCGCCACGATCGCCCGCGCCAGCGTCCAGCCCCGGTTTAGAAGCTCTGCAGCCGGAACCACCTCATCCACCAGCCCAACCCGCAGCGCCTCCGCCGCCCCCACCATCTCTCCCGTTAGCATCATCTTCAACGCCCCCGCCTGCCCCACCAGCCTCGGCAGCCGCTGCGTCCCGCCATACCCCGGTACCAGTCCCAGCTTCACCTCCGGCTGCCCCAGCCGAGCCGTCTCACTCGCAATCCGCAACGTACAGGCCAGCGCCAGCTCGCACCCACCACCCAGCGCAAACCCGTTCACCAGCGCAATCACCGGCTTCCCGCACGTCTCAATCAGCCGAAACACCCCTTGCCCCCGCCGCGCCAGCGTCTCACCCGTCCCGGCATCCGTCTGTAACACCTCGTTCAGGTCCGCCCCCGCCGCAAACGCCTTCTCCCCAGCACCCGTCAGCAGAATCACCCGCACCGCCTCATCCACCGATAGCGCCGCAAATACCGCCTCCAGCTCATCGAAGACCACCGCATTCAAAGCATGAAGCACCTTCGGACGGTTCAACGTCACCACCGCCACCTGCTCCCGCACCTCGCACAACAAAGTCTCGTAGTTCGTGTAGCTCATAGCCACCCCTCTTGCTTCCAGACGATACAATCGAACTTGCACCTCTGGGAAATCGCACACATCCAACCATCATGATCAAGGCAATCACGTTCGTCCACCCCATCGCCTCGTCGGAGGCCTTCGCCAAGCTTTCCACCCTCCTCCTCTCACTCGGCCTTGAGCCCGGCAAAGGCTGGCAGGACAGCACCGGCCAGGGCGCCTCCTTCCTCGCCCCCCTCGGCAACCTTGAGTTGGTCACTGGCCGCGCCCCCGCCGCCGGCAGCAACGGAATTGAAGCTCCAACGCTCCTCATCGAGACCACGCAGCTCGATCACGTGCATGCCGCCATCCACCAGTGGCTCCTCACCGACCACCGCACCGAAGAGATCGCCGCTCTCCTCTCCGAGCCCACTCTCACCCACTGGAACTCCCGCCTCTTCACCTTCCAACTCGTACCCGGAGCGCAAGCCGAGTCGTTGACGGTAGGCTTCTGGCAGTCCGAGAACCCCCTCCACAACACCCCCAATGCCATTGAGGGCGACCTCTCCGCCATCGGCATGTCCTTCGCCATCGTCACCACCCGCTGGAACACCGTCATCACCGACCGCCTCCTGCAAGGCTCCCTCGACGCCTTACATCGGAGTGGCGCCGCGAAGAAGGATATCGAAATCGTCCGCGTCCCCGGTGCCTGGGAAGTCCCCTCCGCAGCCCGCACACTCGCCGAGTCCAAAAAGTTCAACGCCATCATCACCCTCGGCTGTCTCCTTCGTGGCGAAACTGCCCACTACGAGGCCATCTACAACGAAGTCGCCCGCGGCATCGGCCAGTCCCAGCAGGACACCGGTATCCCCCATGCCTTCGGCGTCCTCACCTGCGAGACCCTCGAACAGGCCCTCGACCGCGCCGGCCTCAAAGCCGGAAACAAAGGCTTTGAAGCCGCTATCGCAGCCATCGAAATGGTCTCCATCCAACGCAAGCTGGCCACCGCATGATTTCGCGCAACCTCTTTGCCGTTGTTCGTGCTTCTAGGTAAGCCAGGGCTTCAGCCTTGGCATTTGGAATCGTTACAAATCGGGCTTTAGCCCCTGGGGTATGCTCTCGTATCCCGCTCCACCGCACTTAGAAAGGTTTTCAACGAATGGGCACCCGCCGCAAGTCCCGCGAACTCACCATGCAGATGCTCTTCCAGGGAGACCTCGGAAAACAGACCCCCGATGAGGTCCGCAAACTCTTCTGGAACTCCCGCGACGACGTCGACGCAGAGACCCGCGGCTTCGCCGAAGACCTCTACCGCGTCGCCACCACCCGCCAGCCCGAGATCGACACCATCATCGAGGCCCACTCCCAGAACTGGCGCATCGAGCGCATGCCCGTCGTAGACCGCAACCTCCTCCGCGCCGCCATCGCCGAGCTCCTCGAGTACCCCATGACCCCCGGCCCCATCGTCATCAACGAGAGCCTCGAAGTAGCCCGCCGCTACGCCGCCCCCGAGTCCATCCACTTCCTCAACGGAGTCCTCGACGCCATCGCCAAGGACATCCTCAAGAAACGCCTCGCCTAACCTTGGAGCGTCAAGACTCCGCACTGCACTTGCACATTTGCATTTGTCTTTTTGTTTGTCATCCCGTAGGGATCTGCTTCTGTATTTGCTCTTGCCGGGTGCCCCATACCTCGATTTTGAGATGTGGAACATCGTGCGCCGCACGACGCCTTCCTCTAACCCTCCCCAAATCCGTCATTCTGAGCGAAGTCGAAGAACCCTGAAACCGCTCAAATTACCAATACCGCTCGAACCATTCAAACCCAAAAGCCGGGTGCCCCATATCTCGATTCTGAGATGTGGGCATCGTGCAAAGCACGACCGCTCTCCTCTATACCCTTTCCGATCTCACCACTCCATCGAATCTGCCGCTAGGGAAGGGTACGCGTTCACGCGTACCGACAAACCCCTTCGCCGAAGGCGACACAATATCGCTTTCACTCTCCCGCCCACCAAACTATTTTTCGCGAAAACACTCAGCAAAATCGCATGTCAACCCCCAACCTACCCATCAAAAACCAGCAACCCAAGTCCCATCAACACTTAGCCGCAAAAAATAAATGAGTCTTTAGTTATGGTGCATTCCGTACAATTGAACTTAGAGATCAAAAACAGACGACTCAGCCGCAAGCTGGGGTCTAACTCGTTACGCTGCACGATTTTACCCGTAACTCTTTTGTTTGCACGATTTTGGAAGGGTAGTTAACAGTTAAATGCAAGCAAACAATAGACTTATCCAAAACACCCCCGGGGGGGGGTGGGTACAACAAAAAGGCCCACTCGGAGAGTGGGCCTTTTTCACCAGCACAAAAGAAGAGACTACGTCTGTTTCCGGGGGCGCTGCACGATCAGATTCGGAGCAACAATCGCCCCACTAGGATCAGTCAGTTTGGGAG
>JANYER010000001.1 GCA_025359825.1 Granulicella sp. | reverse complement strand
CTCCTTCTGACGCACAGGCACCTCTTGCTGCTCCTGGCCCGGCTGCTCAAACACGCCCTTCAGGGCAAACCAACGCGCTGCCACCCGCTCCCGGCTATGCTGCAACGTGTCCGCAACCGAGGACTGTGTAGTCGAAGCGGCGTAGGGAGTGGTCGGCATCGGGCGCTGCACGGAAGCAGCAGCATTCAAAGCCGGATTGGATGTAGGGCTCTGGGGCGCATACAACCACGCCGGCCCGTTCGGGTCTGCAACATACGCTGCACGCTGCGCGGAACTGGTTCTCGCCCGCTGCGGCGTCTGCGGTGCATTCCGGTTCGGCTCCGAGTAGGACGGTGCCGGCTTGTATCCAAGATCATCCTGCGCACGACGCCCGCGGCTGGAGTCTGTGACCACCGGCTGTCCATACGGTGTCGTCCCACGCGGTGGTGTAGCCGGCGAAGCTGGCGTCCGCGGCGCACTGTACTCCCGCTGCCCATACGAAGCACCCGATGGCGATGCACTCGACGGCAGACCGCCGCCCCGCCGTGACTCAGGCCGTGCCGCCGCACGAGGGTTCGCATTCGGGTTGAAGTCCGCAGCAATCCGCTCCCCCGAAGCGAACGGCCACGCCGGCTGGTCCGGCGATCCTTGGCCGGACAACGCGCCCGAAACGGCCTCAACACTCACGCCGCGTACCACCGGCGGGGCGGACTGCGCAAAACTACGGTTCCCACCAAACGGGTCTTCAAACGCAGACGGTGAAACTCGTGCTGCCGGAGCAGATTGACGACGCTCCGAATAGTCAGTCGGCGCATCGTCATACTCTGGTCCACGATAGATCTGGCGCACACCCGAAGCATCGTCCGGACGATACCCCTGCCGCCGCCGCTGCCCGGAAGAACGTGTCCCAGGCGCAGGAACCTCAGGCATAACAGTCTCAGTTGCCACAGGCTCAGCAACCACAGGCTCGGCAATCGCTCGCTCAAGTCCCGCAACATAGGCTGCAACCGGCTCTGCCACTACCGCAGGCTCTGCCGCCACCACAGGCGCGATCGGCGAAATCATCTCCACCGGCACCACACTCTTTGGCGTAGTCGCCTTCCAATCCATCTCATTCGAACCCGATGCAGGAGATAGCAGCGGCACCGAGCGCTCAATCTGCTGCTGTGCGTTCGGCGTCGGCGTATAGGGGTCGGAGATCTCTCCCGGCACCTGCTGCGAAGCGTAGATCCCGCTCTCGCGCATCCGTATCTCAGAGTCGGCATACCGTGCCGCTTGCTTCCGTGCGGAAGCGTTGGCCTCTGCAATCTCGCGTTCTGCCCGGCGTGCATTCGCCTCGGCCACGGCTGCGGCCTCGGCACGTCGTGCTGCCTCCACCCGCTCGGCTGACGCAATCCGTGAAGCTCGTCCCGCCTCCCGCAGCGCCTGCTCCCGGTCCGAACCGCTTGCACCACTGCCTTGGGATACCACCGCCGTAGCTGCCTGCTTGGCTGCCTCACGGGCTGCGGTATCGGCGCTGGATGCGGCCGCCTCGGCCTCCGCCTGCGCCTTCAGCTCCTGCTCTCGCACCTGTTCCGCCGCGCGGTGCCGCAACTGGGCGCGATATTCACGGCGAGACGCCGAAAAATCACGATACTTCGCGCCATGCAGGTTCGCCCAGGAGTAAAGGACCGCTACATCCTCGGGTGTATCTGCGACCGGTAGCTCGTCGATCCTGTCTGTACCGTGGGTGTCCATAGTGTCTAAGCCCTGTAACTTTCTCGCAATGGTCTCGAACTCTCTCATCGCTGCGGTCGTTCATCCCATGGCTGCGGTCGTTCGCAGGTATGGAGATCGGAGTGCTTATCCCGACATTCGATAGGCTGAGACTAGTGCCACGGCTACCCCAAGTCAATGAATCGACGATGACACTTTAGTGTCACTGCGACCAATCCACACGCGGGTATTTGCATCGTTGCCCACTTCAGAAACGCACCATTTCCGCAACGATTCGGTACCCCTGCGCCCTCTTTCCAATCCCCACTTCCACGCCCCGGCGCTGCCATCTCCCGCGCTCCACCCCGTACCCTTCTTGGTTCCCTTTTCTTCCGCCTCCCGTACCACTACCCTTGGTCGCAATGACCCCGTAGCGCCCACGCTTCGTCGACCACGTAGGTTTCGGACCCACCCCTCGTCCCACCGCCCCGCCCCGGATAAAGCCGCTTCCTGTGCTAACCTTAAGCTGTGGTCTGAGAGCGTAGCTCAGTTGGTAG
>JANYER010000376.1 GCA_025359825.1 Granulicella sp. | reverse complement strand
GTACCACGGTGCGGATGACGGCTATGACGCGGTGATGGCGGCTGCGACTGCGAATCTGAACCCTCCTGCAGACTTCACCATCAAGCCAGCACCGAAGCCGGCTGACATTGTGGCACAGGTGATTGCAGCAACTCCTGATCTCGCTACCCTCGCGATCAGCGACAAGGAGTTCATCCTGCAGAACGGTACTCCTGCTGACGCTGGCAAGGTCTGGGATACGGTGAAGGGTAAGTCGGTACAGATTCCGGACGCGCTTGTGATCGCTGCGACCGACAGCTCTGTGCAGGTTGCTGTGTCGGACGATGCAGTCCAGTCGAAGTCGGCTGACTTTACATTCACCATGAAGGAGCCGCTGAAGACGGTTCCGACGGTAGGCGCAAAGATCACCATCTCCGGTACCTACGCTTCGTTCACCCCCAGCCCGATCATGATCACCATGAGCGATGCTGAGGTTATAGAGCCGAAGAAGGCACCTGCGAAGAAGGCTGCTGCACCGGTTCGTAAGCCTGCACCTCGCAAGAAGTAAGTCTCGTAGTATTGCAAAAGAGGCAGCCTTGGGGCTGCCTCTTTTGCGTTTGGGTGAACGCGTTTTTTACGTCGTCAGCCAGTGGATGGCGTTGGCGAAAAAGCGTTGCTGGAGGACCGGGTGGACCTCGGGAACGCGGTGGTAGAGCAGCTTGCCGGAGCCTAGGCGAGAGGTGAAGGTGGCAGCACCGACCTGACGGTCGTGGTCGCGAGAGTAAGCCGCAATGATTTCAATCTCTGGGCCATTAGGGCACGTTCGATGAGTGGACCATTCGCCTGACGCCCCTTGGCCTGGTAGTGGATTCCCATGGCCTGATTTACGGGCAGGCCCTCATAAATTGCGTGTTTGCGGATGAAGTGCCAATTGCCCATCCACGGGGCTAGGTTGTCGCTGTCTGCGCCGTTGTAGGTGACGGGGTCTTACTGGTCGTTGAGGCCGTAGACCCGGTTCTAGCGGCCAAAGGGGTTGGTGATGCGGAGCAGGCTGTCCGAGAGTTGAGAGCGAAGGCAGCAGGGTGGTAGCCGTCGCTGTGGCAGCGGTGCTTTGGAGGAACTGGCGGCGGGTGAGGTTGGAGGCGTCCATGTGGTCAGGCCAATTCTGGCGGATGATCAGGATCGAGTTGCGGTGGACGCGGATGTGCTGCTTTACTGGCGGCATGGTGATTTCTATGGATTGGCTTCGTGGGCGTGGTTGGCTGGGTGGGTTGCTGGTGTTGTGTGTTGGGGTGACGGGGTGTCAGGCGCAGGTGCCGCCGGGGTCGGGTGCGGTTGAGGCGGTGAAGCCCGTCCCTGCAGCGGCTCCCGTTGGGCAGCAGGCGAGTGAGTCACAAGCAGGTGCAGCGACTGGCGTGCAGTTTGATTACTACCTGCTGAACCTCTCCTGGTCGCCAGAGTTCTGTGTCACCCATCCCACCGGCCAGCAGTGCAAGGAGAAGCGTGCGTTCATCGTGCATGGGCTGTGGCCGGAGAATAACGATGGGACATATCCGCAGCATTGTGCGGACCGGCAGGGGCCCAGCAAGCCGGCGGAGTGGGCGGACGTGATGCCGGACGAGGGGTTGGTGAAGCACGAGTGGGAGACGCACGGTACCTGCACGGTGTACAGCGGAGACGCTTACTTTGCCCTGCTGCGTAAGGCATACGGGCAGGTGAAGATTCCGGCCAGCATTCTGCCGCAAGGGCAGGAGACGATGATGACGCCAGCGGCCATTCTGGCGGAGTTTGCCAAGGAGAACCCCACGTTTCCAGAAGGTAGTTTTGCTTTGAGCTGCGGCAATAACCGGTTGACGGCGATTGAGGCGTGCATGTCCAAAGACCTACAGCCGATTGCGTGCAAGGGGATTCGGAGCTGCCGTGCGAATGTAGTGAAGATTACTCCGCAGTAGATGGTTGCGATGCGGCCAGACTGCTACTTGGCCTTCTTCATACGCTTCACCACTCCCGCGAGAGTGTGCTCATTCATGGCGGCGACGGCGTCGCTGCGGACCTTCTTCATCAGGGAGCCTACAGCCTTGTCGTCGATGGTCAGCCACTCGCTTTCTGTGGCGATGAAGACGTCGCCGAGGCCGACCTGCTTGGCGGGTACGGTAAGCTTCGCGCCGCCGTTGGGGCCTTTGCGCTGGGCGATGAGCCCGGCCTTATGAAGCAGAAGGAAGGAGCGCCGTACCATGACCGCGCTCTCGTTTAGTTCCTCTGCAATCGCTGACGAGGTGTGCATTGCATCCGGCGCGCTTGCTAGAACCGTCAAAACCCTCACGCTCAACTGAAACCGTCCACTTTGTGCCATGGAGAAAAAGCTATCACAGCATGGGGGTTTCGTACTCGGGTGCCGGAATCACAACCTGGAGAAGCCGGGGAGAGCCGCCGAATCTGCTACCCTTTCCCAGTGAATATCCTCTTTGTCGGCGATGTCTTTGGCTCAGCCGGCCGCCATATCGTCCGCGAACATCTGCCCCACGTGATGCACTCCAATGCTGTCGATCTGCTGGTGGTCAATGGTGAGAACGCTGCTGGCGGCTTCGGCATTACCCCGTCCATTGCGGAGGAGCTGTTCGACCTCGGCGCGCATGTGATCACCACTGGGAACCACATCTGGGATAAGAAGGAAATTTTTGAGTACATGGGGGTGGCGGAGGGGTCGCATGAGCGCGGGCGGCGGGTAATCCGTCCCGCCAACTATGCCACCAACGCTCCGGGGTTTGGGCTGTACCAGGGGACACTAGGCGATGGCACCAAGTACGCCGTGATGAACCTGCAGTGCCGGGTGTTCATGTCGTCGTGTGACGACCCGTTCCGGAAGGCGGATGAGTTGCTGGGGCAGGTCGCGCGGGAGTCGGGGGCGAAGGTGATTTTGCTCGACCTGCATGGGGAGGCTACCAGTGAGAAGGTGGCACTGGGGTGGTACCTGGATGGGCGCATTACGGCGCTGCTGGGGACCCATACCCACATCCCTACGGCGGATGAGCGGGTGCTGCCGGGTGGGACGGCGTACCAGACCGACGTTGGCATGTCTGGGCCGTACGACTCGGTGATCGGGGTGGAGACGGAGCTGGTGCTGGCTCGCTTCCTGACCGGGATGCCGGGGAAGTTTGAGGCCGCCAAGGGTAATCCGAAGATGTGTGCGGCGCTGATCTCGTGCGACGGAGCCACGGGCCGGGCCTTCCATATTCAGCGAATCATGATGGGGGAGTAGTACCCCCTCCCCTCCCCGTATATTGCGCAAAGTCTAGATTCGATTCGACTTAGCTTTGGACTTCTTTCTATTCCTGTAAAGTCTTGAATCTAAAAGGATTGCTTGTAAAGTCTTGAGGAGGCGTGGGTTACGTGGCCTCTCTCTTTAGGGTTCAATGATAAAAGCCCAGCGGTTGGCTGGGCCTTTGTTTTTTCAATCTACTTCTATTTTACAGGATGGGCGGGGGTAAAGTGTCACCCTCTATTTGGTTTGGTTTGTTGGAGTTGCGTGGTTTTGGGGCTTGACATGCGGGTTTGCTGGTGTTTTCTTGAAAGATAGTTGTAAGTGGTTGATTAGTAGGGAGCTTACAAATGGTGACTTTGTCGGAAACGGGTTGGAGAGCATACCCCAGGGGCTAAAGCCCGCTCTG
>JANYER010000039.1 GCA_025359825.1 Granulicella sp. | reverse complement strand
AAACTGATCGTGGCGGAGAATAGCAGCGGCAAGATCTCCGTCATTACGGTGAATGGCGATAAGGCCAGCGTGACGGTGATCAAAGAAGGATTGAAGACTCCCACGGCGGTGGAGCCTGTGGGGGATACGATCTGGATCGCGGAGCGTGGCGCGGGTAAGGCTGTATCGATCCCTATGCCGAAGTAGTTCGTGCGATCACGTCTGCACTACTGGATTGGGTGGATGGAGTAGACGACACCGGCGAGGTCGTCGGTGAGGAGGAAGGAGTCGGGGCCGGTGCGGAGGATTCCGCAGGGACGGCCTTTGACGACTGGCTTGCCATTCTGGGTGACGAGGAAACCGGTGATGAGGTCTTCGGGTTTGTGGGGGCCGGTGGTGGAGATGCGGACGACGCGATAGCCTGTGCCGAGCTTGGGATGGCCCGCTCCGTGGAGGGCTACGAGGAAGAATTTGCGGAGCTGTGGATGGGTGGCGGTGACGTCGAAGTATTCGAGGCCCAGTGGTGAGCTGTGCGGAGCGAAGGTGGTGTAGGCGGCGGGGACTTGGGTGCAATCGAACTGGGGTGGTGGTGGCCCTTCCGGGGGCGGTGGGAAGATGTGGTCGGTGGGTTTGGGGGCGGAGACGAGTGGGTCGGGGTGGGGGGTACCGTGATCGAAGTAGCAGGTGGGCCAGCCGTAGTTTGATTGTTTTGATCGGGCGATTGGACCGGGTTGTTGGTTGGAGTCGAGCTGGAAGAACTGGTCTTCGGGGTCGTGGTCGCCGAGGTGGTCGGCGCCCATGTTGGTGGCGAAAAGGCTGCCACCGTCAAGCGCAGGGATGAAGCTGAGGCCTACTGCGTTGCGGAGGCCGGTGGCGAGGATCTGTGAGTTGCGACCATCGGGATCCATGACGGCGAGGGAGGCGCGGATGGGTTCTTTCTCGGTGCAAGCATTACAAGAGCTGCCGACGCTGACGTAGAGCCTGGTTGCGCCGTGTAGGTTAGCGAAAGCGATGGTGCGGGTAAGGTGCCAGCCGCCGTATTTGTAGTTGAGGCCGTAGTCGGGGTAGTGGGCGAGGACCTCGGGAGCGGAGGTAGGGGCCGTGTCGCCGGGAGCATATTTGTAGCGGATGAGTTTGTCCGTGAGTGCGACATAGAGCCAGGATTGGTGGGTGGCGGGGTCGATGTAGAAGGCGACGTTATTGGGGTTGCGGAGGTTGGTGAGGTAGGGGAGGGTGCGGGCGAAGGTGTGCGTGGTTTCGCTCCAGCCGTCGAGGATATAGATGGTGCCGCGGGAGTTGTCGGCACGGTTGTACATGTCGGTGGCGAAGATGCGGTGGTCCGGGGATTGGGTGAGGAAGCGGACGCGGCGGAGCCCCTGGACGGCGACGTCGATGGTGAGATTGGCGGGGAGGTTGAGGGTGATGGTCCGGCCGTCGGCGAGGTGGATGGGATGAGGGGTAAGTTGCTGGGCGGGCGCTGAGAGGGTGATGAGCAGAGCTGCTAGGCCGAAGAGGTGCGAGCACTTCATGGGGAGATGGTACTTGAGATTTCGGCGGATATGACGATGACGGTTGAAGCGCGTCTATATCGTTATCATCTTTATCTGGTTGGCTTGCTCGCATCGGATTTTTTTGCGGGTTCTATGATGAATCCGGCCTCTGGCCGTTCCAGTCGTTGAGACGGTAGGATTTAGAGGTCGGGTGAGGACAGGTAGCCCGCGTCGAATTTCAATCGAGGAGTTTTCTTTGTACAAGATTTTGTTGCTGACGGTTTTGGTTGGGTTCTTTCCGGTGGATGCTGAGGCGCAGGAAGACGAGAGCTTTACGGACAAGTGGCAGGCACGGGCGACACGTACGCAGGCCAAGCAGCCGAAGTGGGCTGTGCCGATGTTGTCCCCGTTTCCGATGCTGGCGCAGGTGTACCGGACCGACTTTACGCGGCAGATTACGCCAGCGGGGAAAGAGAACTGGAACCTGGGGACTGGCAAGGGTTTCAATCTCATTCCGTTTGCGAATACTCAGGTGGACGTGCTGACGCCGGGATTTGTGACGCATGGAGATGGGGCGCAGGATGGGTTTGGAGACATTGCGTTTTTGGCGAAGTACCGCGTGCTTTCGGCGAATGAGAAGAACGGCAATTACATTGTGAGCGGGGCGCTGGGATTCTCGTTCCCTACGGGCAGCTATAAGAACGGGTCGACAACTGCGGTGCTGACGCCGACATTGCAGGGGGGTAAGGGATTCGGGAACTTCGATGTATTTACCAGCCTGTCCGGTGGGCTGCCGACCTCAAATGGAGCGACGAATGGGCGGACGATCCAATCCAACACGGTGGCGCAGTATCGGTTTAGGAAGTACTTCGTGCCGGAGCTGGAGTTGAACTCGACGCGGTATTTTGGCGGGTCACGGGACGGGAAGACACAGACGTTTCTGACGCCAGGGATTGTGATGGGACGGTTTCCGATTCGGCGGGCAGAGGCGAAGAGCCGCATGGGGATTGTGGGGGGCGTGGCGTTTCAGACGGCGGTTACGCAGTATCACTCGTACAACCATGCTTTGGTGATGAGTCTGCGGTTTGCGTTCTAGGGGAAGGCGAAAAGCAGGTTTCTTCGACTTTGCTCAGGACAGGCTCTTTGACTGCGTGCAGAATGACAGTTTTTGGACTCAAACAAGAAATGCCCACCAAATGTTGGTGGGCATTTCAACGTTAGAGCTAGTTCGATCTAGAAGGGGATGTCGTCGTCGGTGATGCCCTGGTCTTCGTAGTTGGGGGCGCTGGCTGCAGGGGTGCTGGCGTAACTGGCGGTGTTGGACTTGCTGTAGCCGCCGGAGGATTCGCCGCCGGTTTTGCCTGCTCCGCCGCCGAGGAGGGTGAGCTCGTTGACGAGGATTTCGGTCTTGTATTTCTTTTCGCCGCTGGTCTTGTCGTCCCAGGAGCGGGTCTGGATCTTTCCTTCGACGAAGATCTGGGTACCCTTTTTGACGTAGTCGCGGACGACCTCGGCGGTGCGCTGGAAGCAGACGAGGTTATGCCACTCCGTCTTGTCGGCCCAGTTGCCCTGGGCGTCCTTCTGGCGGTCGGCGGTGGCGAGGGAGAAGCTGGCGACGGTCATGCCGCCGGCAGTGGAACGGATCTCGGGGTCTTTGCCTACGTTGCCGAGGAGGAGAACTTTATTGACGCCTTTTGCCATAGTGATTGCTCCGGATGCTTGCTGGTATTGAAGGTTGAGGATAGCAGATGGGACCGTGTGCGAAATGGAGCCGGTGGACGGTGAGCGAATGGTTTCTTAGTGAAAGAATGCTCCTGAGCGGGACAGGAAAGCATACCCCAGGGGCTAAAGCCCGCATTCTTGCTGAGCATACAGGCCCAAGGCTGAAGCCTTGGGTTACCTAGAAGCTTCGTACTTTGACGGTCAGGGCTGGCGGCGGTAGTCGTTGATGACTTTGAGGATGGCAAGAAGCATGGTGAGGGAGCCGGTGGGGAGGCAGCCCATGGCGAGCATGAGGAAGAGCCAGCCTAAATTGGTATGGGGGCCTTGGCGGCCGATTCCACCGAAGAGCGTGAAGATGAGCAGGACTGAGATGAGTCCAGTGCCGAGGATGAGGATGGCGGTGCGGAGGATTTTTTTGGTGTCTGGCTGCATGGGGGCTAGTTACTCGTTGCTCGGTACTAGGTGAGGGCGAAGAGCGCTTAGTGGATGGCGGCTTGCATGATGTAGACGATGACTCCGGTAATGGAGACGTAGAGCCAGATGGGGAAGGTGTAGCGGGCGAGGCGTTTGTGGGCAGGGAAGCGGCCGGTGAGCGAGAGGAAGAAGGTGATCAGGATCATCGGGAGAGCGAGGACGGAGAGGAGGATGTGGGAGGCGAGGAGCTTCCAGTAGAAGGGCCACCAGGGGCTGAGGCGGTTGAAGAGGGTCTCGCCGTGGAGGGTGAAGTTGGTGAGGTAGGAGACCAGGAAGATGGAGGAGAAGAAGAACGCCATGAACATCGAAAGGCGATGGAGCTTGATGCTGCGGCGGCGGATGTGGCGGTAGCCCTCCAGAAGGGCGAAGGTCGAGAGGCCGTTGAGTAGAGCGTTGAGCAGCGGGAGGGAACGGAGGTGGGTTCCGGCGACATCGGTGGGGGCGTGGAAGTAGACCAGGTAACAGATCAGGGCACTGGCTGCGGCGGAAGCAGCGATGATGGCAGCGATAACGCCGATGGGAGTGCGGGCGTTGTTTTCTGCAAGGAAGCTAGGAGTATTGGAGTTCATTTGGTTAGAAGAGCAGGCGTCCTTTGGCGTCGAGCATCATGGCGGCGAGCAGCAGGGGAAGGTAGATGACGGAGACGCGGAGGAGGTCGCGGGCGTAGATGCGGGACTCAGGTGCATCCGGATTGCGGAGGATGCGGGCGAAGCGCAGGGTGTACCAGAGGTATCCGGCGGAGAGGATCGCGGCGGCGATGGTGTACGCGGTTCCGGTGAGGTGAAGCATGGATGGCCAGAGGCTGACGGGCACCATAATGACGGCATAGAAGAGGGCCTGAACGACCGTGCTGAGGGCGGCGTAGCGGGTATCGGGCAGGGTGGGACTGAGGCGGATGCCGGCTTCGGCGTATTCCTTGCGGTACATCCAGCCGATGGCCATGAAGTGGGGGAACTGCCAGACAAAGAGGATGGCAAAGAGAGCGACGGCAGGCCACTCGATGAGGCCGCGTGCGGCGGTCCAGCCGATGAGGGGTGGGAGTGCTCCCGGGAAGGCGCCGATGAAGGTGTTGAGGGGGGTGATGCGCTTAAGCGGGGTGTAGATGGCGACGTAGCTGACTGCGGTAAGCAGGGTGAGCGTGCCGGTGAGGAGGTTGGTGGTGTAGGCAAGGAAGAGGGAGCCCAGGAAAACGGCCGCAAAGCCAAGGATCAGTCCGTGGGCGAGGGAGATGCGGCCCGCCGCCATGGGGCGGTCGGCGGTGCGGTGCATGAGGAGATCGGTCTTGCGCTCGAGCGCCTGGTTAAGGACGCTGGAGCCTACGGTTACGATGGTCATGCCAAAGAGAGTCTGGAGGAGGCCGGCGTGGAAGGGGCTGATACCGCTGCGCAGGGAGCCGAGATAGAAGCCGGCTCCGGCAGTGATGATGACCATGGTGGAGACACGCGGCTTAAAGAGAGTCTTGTAGTCGGAGAGCAGGGTATGGCCGGTGGCTGCCGGGGTGAGGACGTGCTCGGTTGTCGCGGAGGTAGCCACACTGTAAGGATAACGCGTTTAGGGCTAGTGGGCCTTAGGAGCAGTCGCAACTTTCAGATTTATGAAGGGTTGATTGGGTTATCTGCGCATGAGTGGTCAGTCCTGTTGATGGGTGCTGGGTGTTTGAATTTTGTGGGAGGGTGGTCAACGCAGGTGTCTCGCCAGTCACCACGACTGCCCATGCCGTCGTTTTTGCAATTTCAGAACAGCCAGGTGACGGACCGGGGGATTCTGCTGGTGATTCCCGATGCGAGCTACATTCCGTTTGAGTTCAACAAAAATCAGGTGGCTAAGTACTACGCGAAGCGCGGCGTCTAGAGGAGGTGGGTATGAGAGAGGCGGAGACGATGATGGATACGGAGATCGATGTGGTGTTGGCGGACTATCCGGGGCTGGGGCGAGTGCGGATGTGCGGCTGCAATACGGTGCATTTGAGCCTTGGGCCGATGACGCTGAGCCTGGCTCCAGAGGCGTTTGCGCAGACGGCGATCCTGGTGCGGAAGGCGATGGAACAGTAGCAGGAGCTGCTGGACTCGCAACGGACTGAGGCGGAGCTGCTTGCGGCGGTGCCGCAGGTGGGGAGCCGGTTGACGCACTGAGTCCAAGTGATCCTTTGAGGTGGTGCATACTGGGGCTATGCGAATTTTGATCTTTGGTGGGTCGGGAATGGTGGGGCAGGGTGCGCTGAAAGAGTGTGAGCGCGATGCGTCTGTGACAGATGTGTTGTGCGTGGGACGAAGCGCGCTGCCGGGCGTTGGCGGCAAGGTTCGAGAGCTGGTGTGCGCGGACTTGTTCGATTTGTCGGATGTGGAGGCGGAGCTGGTGGGGTTCGACGCGTGCTTGTTCTGCCTGGGCGTTTCTTCGGGTGGGATGAAGGAGGCGGAGTACAGGCGGATGACGTATGAGCTGACAGTGGGTGTGGCTCGGACGCTGGTGCAGCTGAATCCGGCGATGGTGTTTGAGTATGTTTCGGGTGCGGGGACGGACAGTACGGAGAAGGGTAAGACGATGTGGGCACGGGTGAAGGGGCAGACGGAAAATGCGCTGCTGGGGATGGGATTTCGCGGGGCGTCTATGTTTCGGCCGGGGGTGATCCAGCCGCTGGATGGGATTGAGTCGAAGACGAAGTCGTACCGGGTGATGTATGCGGTGCTGGGGCCTTTGCTGCCGATGGCGAAGAAGCTGTTTCCAAAGTATGTGACTTCGACGGAGGAGCTGGGGCGGGCGATGATCGCGGTGGCGAAGCGTGGGTATGAGAAGGGTGTGATTGAGGCAGAGGAGATTCGCGTGATTGCAGCGGCGGGTTAGGGCCAACTGCTAATTCTTGCGTGATTCTTCGATGCAGGTGGTGGTGTAGCACTCCCACTCCCAGGGGGTGACGGTGTCGCCGAGGATGTGTTCGAGGAGTGGACGGAAGGCGAACTCGCCGTTGTCGGAGTTGGTGAGCAGGACCATGCAGGATTGGGATTTTTCGAAGCAGATCATGTAGTTCTGGGTGCCGTCGCCGTGGCCTTCTTTGAAGAAGGCCGGACCGAATTTGGTGTGAGTGAGGATGCCCCAGCCGAGTGCGTAGGAGAGGCCGACGGCCTTGGGTTCGGGGCTTTCGTCGTTGGCCTGGGGGCCGAACTGGAACTGGTGGCTGAAGGCGATGGCGATCTGTGGGGTGAGCATCTGCTGCTGGGTCTTTGCGCTCATTATTTTGTTGGCTAGAAGAGCGGTGAGGAAGCGGGCGAGGTCTTCTGCACTGGTGGACATGGAGCCGGCGGCGCGTGGATTGCGGCGGGTCTTGGCGATAAATTTTTCATTGCGGTCAAAACGGTCGGCGACGTTAGGAGCGAACTCTGGACGGAAGGCCAGGCCGGTGCGGGCCATGCCGAGAGGCTTGAAGAGGGCTTCGTTAGTTAGCTCGTCGAGAGACTTGCCGAACTTCTCTTCGAGGACAAGCTGAAGGATGCTGAGGCCGTCGCCGGAGTAAAGGAAGCGGCTGCCGGGTTTGTAGTGGAGGTGCATCTTTTTGTCCGGCTCAGCGTAGGCGAGGTTGCCGAGTCCGGAGGTATGAGAGAGGACCATGCGCGGGGTGACGTTTGCCCAGGCAGGGTCCTGAACGAGGAGGCTGGCGGAGGGGCTGAAGGTCTCGTAGTTGGAGAGGGTAGCGTACTGATCGAGGGGTTTAGCGAGCTGCTGGGCGAGGGGCTTATCGAGGTCGAACTGGCCGCGCTCGACTAGGGTCATGACGTAGGCGGCGAAGACGCTTTTGGTGATGGATGCGGCCCAAGTAGTGGTCTCGTGGTCGAAGGGGCGGTCGGGATCTTTACCTGCGAGGCCGTAGGCGTACGACCAGACGAGTTTGCCGTGGTTGAGGACGGCGAGTTGGGCGCCGGTGACGTGGTTTTCGGCGAGGATTTTCTGGGCGAAGGCTTCGGCTTCAGAGGTGGTGAGGGTGGTGTGGTCGAGGCGACGAAGTGTTTGGGCGTGGGTCGGGGGGACAAGCAGGAGTAGCACAGCCAGATGAAGGAAAGGCTTGACCAGTCTCAACGACAGCTCGTGGCCTATGCTTCGCAACAGCAAATCATTAACCTTCCGGCCCAAGTAGGAAGTGATGGCAAAACGACGCAAGAACGCTCGATCGTTGCAGATAACCTTGCCGCACTTTCCACGGTACTGTCTCAGGCAACTGCTGATCGTATTCAGGCCGAGGCGCGTTATCAGGCCGCTGGTCGGAGC
>JANYER010000334.1 GCA_025359825.1 Granulicella sp. | reverse complement strand
CCACTACACCACCATGCCGTCGCGAGAATTTTTTAGAGAAGTGGTATTGGCACAAAGTTATCGAATTCGCGCTTACGACGCAATACAAAGTCGCTGGTAGTCGTTGCGGGTCACTCTCAAATCGTCTCCGTACAGGCACCAGTATGCGAAAGTCGGTTAGGATTCGGGAGTGCTGGAAAGAGAGTCTGAAGATTCGAATGATTTCTGCTAAGTCGTTGTTTACGCTGTGCGCCGTTGTGTCCGTGACGCTTCTCATCCCCGACTACGCGCTACATGCGTACCAGGCCCCAGCGAAGCCGGACACCGAAGCAAAACCTGTTCCTGAAGCCCATTCCAGCCCCGCTGCCAACCTCGCCGCCGTAGCCAAGCCCAACTACGATCCGCCACCGAACCTCGCCCGCACCGACCTCCCCGCGTGGCCTTACCCCAAAGGCGTCCACATCGAAGCCACACCCGACGACGGCAAGCTCTACCGCATCCCCGGCAGCAGCAAAACCTTCACCGACACTCAAATCAACCGCCTCGCCAGCTCCCCCGACTGGTTCCCCGATTCGCATCCCACCCCACCCGCCCCCGTCATTACCGGCAAAGAAGGAGCCTACCGTGCCTGCGGAGAGTGCCACCTCATGAACGGCGCCGGCAAACCCGACACCGCCCGGCTCCAGGGCCTGCCCGTCACATACTTCCTCCAGCAGCTGGAAGACATGAAGAACGATAAGCGCCACGCCTCCGTCGTCCGCGCCAGCATCACCAGCATGATCCCCATCGCCAAGAGCATTGACGCCGCTGACGCCAAACTCGCCGCCGAGTATTTCCACTCCCTCCCGCCATTCAAAAGCGTCCGCGTAGTCGAAACCGACACCGTCCCCGTCACCCACCCCGGTCCCCACAGCGTCCAGCTCGTCGAACGCGGCGCAACCGAACCCATCGGAACGCGAATCATCGAAATCCCCGAAGATGCCGAGCGAACCCTGTTGCGCGATCCCAGCTCCGGCTTCATCGCCTACGTACCGCTCGGCAGCATCAAGCGCGGTGAAGCACTCGCCCGGATCGGCGCAGACAAGACCGGCGCAGGCAAGACCGGCGCAGGCAAGACCATCGCCTGCACTACCTGCCACGGCCCCAATCTCAAGGGCATGGGCGACCAGTTCCCAGGTCTAGCCGGCGCGTCGCCCACCGTCGCCGCCAGGCAGCTCTACGACTTCAAAAGCGGCACCCGAGACGGAAAAAATGCCGCCGCCATGAAGTCCGTCGTCGCCACCCTCACCGACCAGGACATCGTCGACGTCGCAGCCTACCTCGCCTCGCTTCAACCGTAAGCATTCTGCGGCTGCACAATCCGTCCAACTCTCTACATCGCCCCATGCCCACCCGCTCATTCCCTTCATGCGAAGCACGAATCGGTGGATTCCCAGGGCTTTAGCCCTGGGAATAAAGACCCTCCTCAAAATGGGCTTCAGCCCGGGGTCGTTGCTTTTGTTTTGCTTCTAGCTGTCCCATGGCTTCAAGCACTGAGAGAATCGTTCCGCGCTGAGTGCCCCATTCAAGCAGATGCAGACGCCTCTTGTTCACTTCCACTCCGATGAGTATTATGTTCGCCACCCGAACAAATGCAGTCGACTGCGGCTTGAAATATAGGAATTCGGTTGTTCTCACCTCGACGCGTACGCCTCACCGCTGGTTCGTGAAATCTCAAAAGGAACGACATACCCATGAAGAAGATTGGAAACGCACTCCTGATTGGCGGCCTTGCTGGTCTCGCCACTTGGCTCACCACACCGCAGGTGTTCAACATTCCAACCTGGGCCGTCTTCATCTGCTGGGCCTGTTACTTTCTCTTCGGCGCGGAGCCGCGAAAGTCCGGCTTGGGCCTGTTTCAGATGGTTGTCGGCATCGTGCTCGGAGCCCTCTTCCTCATCCTTGCGCCACACCTCACGCCGTTGTTCGGCCTTGCGACATTTCCGCTCATGGTCTTTGCCGTAGCCGCCGGCCTTTCGTTCATGGAATGGACTCCACTGAACATCATTGCAGCCTACTTCATCGGCCTGGCACTTTACTTCGCATCCGGCTTCCCGCCAGACCTTCACCATGTGCTCATCTTGAGCTCTGCCGCGGTAATGGCCTTCTTCCTCGGCTGGATCTACATGACTTTGCGCAAAGCACTCTTCGCCATGTAGGACCGCCACAACCAGACAGAATAGGCAGCGGTCGTTGGCGCCCGGTCCTTTCTTGTGCATAGGAAACTCTATGAACCGATGAAGCCGAACGTTCAGCCATACGATCTGTAGACGACAAGCGCGTTTATCAGGAGAAATGCTCATTGGCGAATGCTCGATGAGTGCCACAGTTATAGTGGATTTGAAATGCCAGACCTCTCACGTCCTGTTTCTCTCCTCTGCCTCTTTCTCGCTCTCTCCTGCGCAGCGTGCGCACAAGCCCCATCCAGCGAGTCAAGTCTGGTCGCTCCCGATTGGTGCCGGAAACTGCCACGCCCGGAGTACAGCCGCCTGCAGCGCATCCCCGTGCACGACACTTGGTTTGAGGTCTACAGTGTCGCCCCCCACGTGCTTGCAATCTACGAGCCGCACCAGTGGCAGGAAACCGTCATGTATCTCGTTGAAGGCAGTCAACGGGCTTTGCTGATCGACACCGGCATGGGCATCGGAGACCTGCATGCGCTGGTCTCCCAACTCACGAAGCTGCCCGTCATTGTTGTTAACTCTCACACCCACACCGACCATACCGGCGACAACTGGCAGTTCTCCAACATCGCCAGTCTCAACACCACGTTCACTCGAACCAGCGCCAAAGGTTCAACCGACGTCCGCACCGAGATTGAATCCGGAAAACTCTGCGGCGCACTGCCCGCAGCCTTTGATCCTGCTAATTATGTCAGGCGCCCCTGGAAGACCACTCGTTTGCTGCACGATGGAGACACCATCGACCTCGGCGGTCGTATCCTCACTGTGCTCTTCACGCCCGGCCACGCTCCAGACTCGCTGTGCCTGTTCGACCGGAAGAACGGACTGCTCTTCACCGGCGACACCTACTACCCCGGACCCATCTATGTCTTCGGGCCAGGCTCGGACCCCGCAGCTTACCAGAAGAGCGTCGACCGCCTGGCCGCTTTTGCACCCCGTGTGCGCCTCGTTCTGGGCGCGCACAACGTTCCGGGTACACCTCCCGAGATTCTCACCGAACTCGCCAGCGAATTCGCCGCAGTCCGGGCCGGTAAGCTCCGCGGAGTGAAAGCAGAGGATGGGCTCATGAAATACACTGGCCCGCAGATCACCTTCTTTACAGAGGCCAGCCATGCCCCAAGTTCAAGATGACCATCGGAACGACGCACAGACGGGGATGATTCCGGCTTGGTGGTGTCAATAAGCGCAGTATCGCCCATACGCTCATCGACGCCGAATTAGTAACGATAGTTCGGCTTGTCGTCACCAGGGATTGCTAAAGGTAAGCGCGTTTATGAGGACTAACGTCCAGATCCGCAACGCACTCAATTAGCGAAAGCGTACTAGCCTAGATGCTGCCGTGCCCTGAGAGAGAATTCACTGGCTTCAGTAGCTGAATAACAGCGATAAAAGCGCCCCAGCCTCCGAGCAAAATGACCCAGAAGGCCACCGTAGGCCAGCTATGACGATTTTGAGCATATAGATTCCAGTAAGCGTTCTGATCTTGGTGGACATTG
>JANYER010000315.1 GCA_025359825.1 Granulicella sp. | reverse complement strand
GACCAAAGTTGATACATCTTGCAAGAATTGTACTGCTGGGAACGGCTTTGAAGCACTTTTGAAGTTGAGCAGGGTATTGAGGTTGTTATGTTTCGCGGAAATCACCCAACACGCGTGGACGAGAAGGGCCGCCTGAAGCTGCCGGCTGACTTTAAGCGCGAGGTGGATGAGCAGTACGGAGCCCAGTTCTATATCACCAGCCTGGATGGGAAGCGGGCGAAGGTCTATCCGCTGAAGGCCTGGGAGTCGATTGAAGCTTCTTTGCAGAAGATGTCTCCGATGGACCCGGTACGGAAGAAGTTTCTGGACGTAACGAACTACTACGGACAGATGGCAGAGATGGACGGGCAGGGCCGGTTGTTGCTTCCCCAGTTGATTCGGGATTCGGCGACGGTGAAGGCGAATACGAATGTGAATGTTCTGGGTACGCAGGACCACCTGGAAGTCGTGAATGCGGATCTGTTCCGGGCCGAGATTATGGGCACCGGTAGTGCGATTGAGTTGTCGGATAGCGATCTGGCGGCGTTTGCCGAGAAGACGACTCCGAAGAGTTTGTAGCAAGAGTTTTTGACTGAGCCCCCCAGGGGGAGCACAGAGGCGGGACGAATGAGTAAACCGCAGCATGTGCCGGTTCTTTTAGATGAAGCAATGGAGTACCTGAATGTGCGGCCAGGCGGCGTGATTGTAGATGCGACGCTGGGGTTGGCAGGCCACTCTTCGGCGATTGCGAAGAGGCTGGGCGGTAAGGGCAAGTTGATCTGCTTTGACCGGGACCCGGAGGCGATGGCTGCGGCAAAGATTCGGCTGGAGGAAGTAAGGGACGAACTGGGAGATGCAATGCCCGAGGTGGTGTATGTCGCCAAGGCGTTCTCCGAAGCAGCCAGCGAGATTAAGCCGGGCAGCCTGGATGGATTGCTTGCCGACTTTGGAGTAAGCAGCCTGCAGTTGGATGAAGCGCACAGAGGCTTTAGTTTTCGGACCGATGGACCACTTGATATGCGGATGGATACGCGCAGTGGAGAGACGGCCGAGCAAGTGGTAAATCAGGAAGACGAAAACGAACTCGCCGACCTGATTTACGAATTCGGAGAGGAAAGGAGGTCGCGGAGAATCGCCAGAGCCATTGTTAGGGCCCGGCCGATTACGACTACAGCAGAATTGGCTCGTATCGTATCGGCCGAGGCCCCACCAATGAAAGGCGAAAAGATCCATCCGGCGACACGTACTTTTCAAGCACTTCGGATTCGAGTGAATAACGAGTTGGGAGAGATTCAATCGCTGCTGCAATGCGCGGGATCTCTATTGAAGCCGGGCGGAAGACTGGTGTTGATCAGCTTCCACTCTTTAGAAGACAGGTTAGTAAAAGATGCGTTCAAGGCAGCCAAGGACGCGAAGATTTTCGAAGTGTTGACCAAGAAGCCAGTAGTTGCCATTGAGCAGGAACAGTTGAGGAATCCGCGCAGTCGCAGTGCCAAGATGCGGGCGGCGGAGAAGCGGTAAGTAAGACCAAAGTTTTGCTGGCTGACGCGGATGTTGGAACGCGAGGCTGGCAGTAGAGATTTCTCTCGGTTGAGCAGTATGAGAGAAGACAAGTGATCGGACCGGGGTTGTCCCACCTTCTTTCAGGCGAAAGACAACCGTATGACAAAACTCCCTTCCTCCCTAGCGACCCCGGTCCGGTTCGTAAGTTGGAAAGTACGAAAGCAAGTTTACGAGGTGCAGTATGGCGACGTCGGCGATGGCAGGACAACAGATGGAGATGATGGGTTCGCGTGGTGAAGCGCGAGGCCGTGGCGAGTCTCTTACCGAACGGAACCGGAGCCTGTTTGAATCGCAGAAGCGTGCACGCCGTGGCCCCACCCCTGAAGTTTTCTTTGCGAAGCATATCGACAACAGCCGCCTGGTAAAGGCGGATGACCCGGAGCGCCGCCGCGAGATGCGCAGCTTTGCATCGGTGATGGGCCTGCTGTTTGTGCTGGTGATGGTGTATGTGTGGCAGCACTTTGCCGCTATCGAAGTTGGCTACCAGGTTGAGGCGCAGAAGATCCAGGTACAGCAGATGCAGGAGCAGAACCGGCAGCTGCGGTTGAACGAGGCGCAGTTGACTGACCCGGGCCGGATTGACCGAATGGCGAAGCAGCTTGGACTGGATGCACCTCAGCCTGGACAGGTCGTACGGCCTGACGGCGGCGATGTAAATGCTCCAGTCGTGGCTCAGGTTGGCCTGCCGGGCGTAATTCTCCAGTAATTTCGAGCCAGGCCAGGAATGGCGTATAGGCCGAACAATCTTCTATGTACGTTTACTTTTTGATTTTGGGTGAATGATGAACAAGTCGCCACGCCAGACCATGACCGCTCCGATTCGGAGAATGCGGTTCGTCTGGGTGGCGGCTTTCTTTTTTTGCTGGATGGTAGCGATCGGTCTGCGCCTGGGGTGGCTCCAGGTCGTGCATCACCAGCACTATGTGGATACGGCCCAGAGGCAGCAGCAGCGAACATTTGAGGTGTCTCCGCAGCGCGGTGTGTTGTACGACCGCAATCTGCGGGAGCTGGCGATGACGGTGCAGGTGGATAGCGTGTTTGCAGTGCCATCGGAGCTGGCCGAGAACAAGGGAAATGCTGCGGACCTGCTGGCCGGGATCGTGCACTCGGACCCACGGGACAACTTCACGTCGAAGCACCAGATTCTGGCGCGATTCAATGCGTCCCGCAACTTTGCGTGGGTCGCGCGACGGCTGGATGCGGATACGGCGACACGAGTGCGGGAACTGAATCTGAAGGGCGTGTACTTCTATAAAGAGTTCAAGCGGTTCTATCCGAACAACGATCTAGCGGCGCAGGTGCTGGGATACGTTGGGGCCGACGACCATGGTTTGGGTGGACTGGAGCTTGAGTTTGAGGACGACATGCACGGAGTGCCCGGGCATATGGTGTTTGGCGTGGATGCGAAGCGGCAGGCGCTCTCCAGCATTGAAAGCCAGCCGATGCCGGGCGAGAACCTGGTGCTGACGATTGACGCAAACATCCAGTACATCGCGGAGCGGGCGCTGGATGCTCAAGTCGCGAAGGTGAAGGCACTGCACGGTACGGTAGTGGTGCAGGATCCGCATACAGGACATATTCTCGCGCTGGCAGTGTCTCCGCGTTTCGATCCGAACCAGTTACGCCACTCTGATCCTGATGTGCTGAAGAATCTTGCTGTGAGCAATCCATACGAGCCCGGTTCGACATTCAAGCTGGTGACGTATGCTGCCGCTCTCGACGCTGCGGGCGTGCAGCCGACCGACCTGGTGGACTGCCAGGGTGGCGCAATGACGATGTATGGACGTACCTTGCATGATGACCGCAGCGACCACTTTGGCGTGGTGACGGTGCAGTATGCTCTGGAGCACTCGAGCGATGTCGGGGCGGCCAAGATGGCGCTGAAGCTTGGTGGCCAGAAGTTCTACGACTACATTCGTGCGTTTGGTTTTGGTGATCGCAGCGGCATTGAATTGCCGAGCGAGACGCGTGGGCTGCTGAAGGCGCCGAAGAAGTGGGACGCTACGAGTATTCTGTCGCTAGCAATTGGGCAGGAGGTAGGCGTGACGCCGGTGCAACTTGTAACTATGGTGAGCACGATTGCGAATGGGGGTGTGTATATGCCTCCACACGTGTTGCTGAACTCAACGGACCAAATGAAGGGTGATCCACGGCTGAAGCCGGTGGCGTTCCGCCCGACGAACCAACTGCCTTCGCCGCTACCGGAAGGGTCACGACGTGTGATTAAGGAGCTGACGTCGGCGAAGATGCGGATGATGATGCAGGGCATTGTGACCGAAGGTACTGGATCCAAGGCGCGGCTGAACGGATACAGCTCCGCAGGAAAGACTGGAACGGCTAATAAAGTAGACGAGGCGACGCACACGTATTCGCACACCAAGCTGGTCGCCAGCTTTGCTGGGTTTGCGCCGGTAAGTAGCCCGGCGATCTCTGTGGCAGTGGTGATCGATACACCAACGGCTGGAAGCGAAGTCTCCCATTACGGTGGTACAACGAGCGCGCCGGTGTTTGCGGACGTGGCGCAGCAAGTGCTGGAGTACCTGGGTGTGCCGCATGATCAGCCACTAAAGACGAAGAAAGAGTTGCTGGCGACCGTTTCGAAGAAGCCGTTGATGGATGAAGCTCCTTCGGAGCATCCACAGAATCTGGATACGCTGTTTTCTGAGATTAATAATCTGCCGGCAGATGATCCATTGCGCGCCCCGGCGAATGCTGCGGCGGCAACTGAGGCTGCAGCGAATGCCGCCGCAGATGCGAAGGCTGTTGGACGGGTTGCGTTGGCGAATGGTGCAAAACCAGGGAAGGGTTTGGTCGGGAAAAATGCGAAGGGGAGGGCGATTCCACTTCCTGGTTCGGCTAGTGCGAACAGTGCTACTGTCTCGAGTTCGATGACGGATTTGTTGCCGGCGAAGGTGGTTGCTGCCTTCAAAGCGAAGGATAGTTTCAGTAATGCGCCCAAGTCGGTGCCGGTGAAGGATGTTCCTGCGCCTCTGCCGAGGCCGACGGGTGCTGGTGCGGTGATGGTAGCTTCTGGCAATCGCGTGGCAGTGCCGGAGTTTATTGGGGCGGGTCTGCGATCCGTGGTGGAGCGGTCCGGTGCGGTGGGATTGCGGGTGCAGCCGGTGGGGAGTGGGTTGGCGCGTGAGCAGTATCCGGTAGCGGGCACAATGGTGCCGGCGGGGACTGAGATTGTGGTGCGGTTTACTCGCTAAGGCGTTTCTTCTTTCAGTGACATGACTTGTTGAAATGACTTGGCCGCTCTGCGGCTTAGAATGAGGCTCTATGCGTTGGATGGATGCGGTGGCGGATGTTCGTTGGGTGGAGCGGGATGCGGTGGAGGCCGAGGTGTCGGGTGTGGAGTATGACTCGCGCCGGGTGAAGCGGGGAGATTGCTTTGTTGCGATGCGAGGTGGGGTGGCGGATGGAAACAACTACATAGAGCGAGCGATAGCGCAGGGTGCGACGGCGGTGGTGACGGACTCGCGGGAGGCGTACGAGGGGTTGAGGCGGATGCATCCGGCGGTGGGTGCGGCGTTGGTGGAGCACGGACGACGTGGGTTGGCAGAGGTAAGTGCGGCGGTGCTGGGGCATCCGGAGCGCAAGCTGTCGCTGTGTGCGGTGACAGGGACGAATGGGAAGACGACAACGGCGTTGCTGCTGGAGCAGATGCTGCGCAGTGTGGGGCGGCAGTGTGTGCTGATCGGGACGATCGAGACGCATGTGGGGGATGAGGTGCGGGTGTCGGAGCATACGACTCCGGAGGCTTCGGACACGCTGCGGGTGTTTGCGGATGGTGTGGCGGTAGGGGCGACGGAGGCGGTGATGGAGATGTCCAGCCATGCGCTGGAGCAGGAACGGGTTTGGGGACTGCCGGTGGATGTAGGGATTTTTACGAATTTGACGCAGGACCATCTGGATTATCACGGGACGATGGA
>JANYER010000266.1 GCA_025359825.1 Granulicella sp. | reverse complement strand
CTCAGCTCCAGGCTGCCCTTGTGCAATCGACCGAAGTCACCATCCAGCGTGCCGAGTTTGAGCATGCGATCGCCGTGCTTACCGGCAAAGCTCCGGCCGAGCTGACGATCCCTCCAACTCCTGTTACTGTCGCCCCGCCTGTTTTGCCGGCGGTGCCCGGTGCGCTGCCGTCGCAACTCTTGGAGCGCCGCCCCGACATCGCGGTACAGGAGCGTCGTATGGCTGCCGCAAATGAACAGATCGGCATCGCGCAGGCCGCCTTCTACCCCACTCTGAGCATCAGCGCGCTCGGCGGCTTCGAGGGCACCTCACTGCTCAACTGGTTTACCTGGCCCAGCCGCGTGTGGGCCGTCGGTCCACAGCTCTCGCAAACCCTCTACGACCACGGCCGTCGCCGCGCCAATTCCGATATCGTCATCGCCCAATACGACGCCGCTGTCGCCAGCTACCGCCAGACCACGCTCAATGCCTTCCAACAAGTCGAGGACAATCTTGTCACCCTCCACCAACTCGAGAGCGAAGCCGCCCAACAGCATGAAGCGACCTCAGCAGCCGAACAATCTCTGGAACTTTTCAACATTCGCTATGAAGGCGGAGTGGACACCTACCTGCAAGTGATTACCTCGCAGACGGCCGCCCTCCAGAACGAGCGCAATGATATTGAGATTATGCGCCGCCGCCTTGGGACCAGTGTGCTGCTCGTCAAAGCATTGGGCGGAGGCTGGAACACAACCCAACTCCCCGCCAACCCATAGCTGAACCGAAAACTTTATCGCAGTGTTCTGCCCCGCACTCAGGTCTCCTGAAAGACATCATCGGAAAGCTCAGGATGGCCGGTCAACGTGAGGGAATCTACGACAGCTCGGCGACCTTCGAGGCATCGATCTTTGTCGAGCTTATCGGAAGATGAGGCACGGATAAGTTTGCCTGAATGGCGTATCCATTCCGCCCCCAACAAACGACTTAGTTGCAGGAGCTGAGATGAAAGTAATTTCATAGTTGCTTCAGGTGTCGCTCATCTGCAGCAGCCATCGTTCTATACGTTATAAGATGCATGCGCGGCCGGTTACGGATGGTCCTCGCAGCATCACCATCCAAACTTTCACTCAGTACGGGAGAACCATGAAAATAGAAGCCGCCGCAATGTGTGCTATGACCGTAAGTCTCTTGAGCCTAGTTCCTGCCTTCGCGCAGGAGACGCGCGAACAGGCGATCTCCGCAATGCGGAAGGTCGAAGCCAAAGAGATGGACCCCACCTATACCAAGCCCGCTCCCTTCGCGATGAAGCTGACGGAAGACGCGCTGGCAAAGCATCCTGAGGTTATCCTGATCGCTATCCATGCAGCGCCTCCGGGCCGCAAGAATCTCATAGTTGCATCTAACTTCGGTCGCATCGGCAAGATCGGCGATGAGGACGATATGCGTTGTATTAACACTGGCAAGAGCAACCTCGAGGTGGACAAAACAGGGCGCCACTTCGAAGACGAACTGGTGCTCCAAGACGCGTCTGGCAAAACGATTGGTGCCCTCGGAGTCGTCTTCAACTACAAGCCGGGGGATGACAAACTGGCATTGGGCAAAATCGCGGACCAGATCCGTGACGAGATGAAAGCACAGTTGAAGACCAAGGCCACTCTCTTTGGACCAGTAAAGTAGCTCCGGCTTTCTGCGAAGTTGTGCAGCGCTAAATCTGCGGCTGATGAAATGACAGGTCGTCATTCATCGGCCGTTTTTTCTTGCTCTGAAATGCTCAATAAAAGCAGATGGGCTGTGCCGACTGAGTCAAGGTCTGGCGACGAATAGACGAATAGATGATTCAGTCGAATCTCTTACACGGCATCTCCCGACGACTGTCCAATCAGCGTCACGGGAGCGACTGTGCAGCTTCGAACTTCTTAGCGGGAGAAGACCAAAATCACGAAGGTTCCGGGTAGGATTGCGGGCCGCCGTTTGGGGTTCGACGGAGATGCTGGAGGTTTGGGGCCGAGCGTGGCAGACACGGTGTACACGTCACCGGTGGAATAATCAACCGCCATGGTGCGAGCACCGAGCTTGGTATGCAGGGTCTGGAGTACTGTATACCCGCTTGCAGCCGGATGCAGAACGCTTATCGTGCCGCTCTCGCCGTTGGAGCTGAATACGAGGTTGTGCCTGGGGTCGTAGGCTACTGCGTCCGCACCTTCGCCAATGGCGGGGGCGGCGATGATTTTGCCGGTTTGGCTGTCCAGAATAGCTACCCTGTCGTTGTCGCAGACGGAGAAGAGACGATGGTGTTCGCGGTCGATGGCGAGGCCGGAGGGGCCTTTGCCGGGCGTCAGCGGCCATGTTGCGGCAATCTTCAATGTCGCGGCGTCGATGCGAAGCACAGAACTCGTCTCCTCAATATTGACGAAGATATTGCCGACGCCGTCGGTGACGGAGAACTCGGGCTTGCCCGGTATCGGAAACGTGGCGATGACCTGGTTGGTCGTGGCGTCAATCACAGTCGCGTCATGGCTGATTCCGTTGAAGACGAAGACTCGCCGCTGCGTGAGTTCGTAGAGGATGGCATCGGGGTTCTTGCCGGCGGGGATTGTCGCGAGGATCTGATACGTGGCTCTGTCGAAGACAAGCACTGTTCCCGCACCACCATCGGAGATGTAGCCGACCTTACCTTCGGCATCGAAGGCGACGCCATGCACGTGCTGTAGGCCGCCGATTTCGGTGATCAGCTTGCCGGTCTGCGTATCGACCAGCATGACGCGATCCAGTCGCGCGATGTAGAGGATGTGCGCCTGCGAGTCGACGGTCATATAGTCCCAGCTGCCATCTCCTCCTAGCCTCCACGTGTCGTGAAGCTTGAAGGGCGCTTCTTTGGGTGCGGCGGCAAGGGTAGACGTCCCGGCCGCCAACAGCGAAAACAAAGCAAGAGTAGGTCCGAACTTCTGGAAGGGGGGCATAGCGTTATTCCTTTCGATCTTCTGGAGATATCGCGCTATGGCGTAGGAAGCAAGAGCAGCAGCGACAGCCCGAAGACGATTCCCGACACAACGAAGGTAGTCACCATGAAGCCCATCATGCGGCGCATCTTGATGCCTGCGATGGCGAGGATGGGGAGAGCCCAGAAGGGCTGGATCATGTTGGCCACCGACTCTCCCATGGCGACGGCCATGGTCGTGCCTGGGAGCGAGGAGTGAAGCTGTATTGCGGCCGGGATCGCGAACGGCCCCTGCACCGCCCAGTGCCCACCTCCGCTGGGGACGAAGAGCGTGATGATCATCGACGTCAGGTACGTGAAGAAGGGAAGTGTGTGCGCAGTGGAGTACTTGATGAAGACCTTAGACAGCACGCCTGCAAGACCTGTCGTTGTGATGATGCCCATAAGCCCGCCGTAGAGCGGATACTGCAGAATGAGTGAGCCGGAGCTGCGTGCGGCCAGCTTAATGGCGCCGACGTAAGCCGCTGGCGTCCAGTGCAGCAGCAAACCCAGCGAAAGTAGCGTCATGATGACGATGTTCAGGTCGATAGTACCGCGAGTGCGGATGATCTCGAGCACCAACGCGCTCCCGATGAAGAGCACAAGCAGTACGTTCAGTATCCAGGCATGATCGAGCTTCGCGCCGAAGGACCCGGTGTCTTCCTTCACCACGGCGTGGTCATCCTCTAACTGGAGGCGCACGGGATCGGCTGGCTGACTGTTCTGCGCGGTAGGTCCGATGTAGCGAAAGACCAGCGGCAGCAGCACAAAGAGCGCGGCGATGGGGATGAGGTTGTACTTCGTGAAGACGGTCTCCGAAAGTGGTGTCAGATGTCCGGTCAGCTTCTCAACTATGTTCAGCGCTGAGCCATGCGTGGACTGCGAGAGTGCAATCGAACCGGAGAGACCCTCAGTCGAGATTACGTAGCCAGTGTAGCCTGCGGCCACCAGCCAGCCGAAGTCCACTGGGATGCGCTTGGCCATCTCCCGCGCGAGCAGCGCAGCGGTGACCAAGCCAAGACCCCAGTTGATCCAGGATGCCGCCATCGACACCACGACGATCAACGAGATGGCGTCTGCTGGCGAACGCGGCAGGCCTGCAATTTTCGCCAGCAGCCGCCGAATCGCCGGTGCGCTTGCCAGCGCATGACCGGCGGTCAGCATAATGACCATCTGGAAGGCGAAAGTGAAGAGGTTGAAGACGCCCGCATACCACGCTGCGGCAATCTGCTTCGGTGCCGCGTTGGGCGCGTAGAAGAACGCGAGCGCCGAGGCTAGAAAGGTGAGCAACACAGCAAAGACGAAGGGGTCGGGCATAACCTTCTCGAACAGAAAGACGAAGAAGGCCGTGGTGCGGCCCAGCAACGACTGCCGCTGTACTTCGACGGGACGTGGTTGCTGGTTTGTCGGATGGTCGATGGGTGTGGCGGTCGTCATGCGAATCTCTCAACTCTCTTTTCATCCTCGGCGAAGCCGAAATCGAATCGTCCTCATGATTCGCGGTGCGGTGTAAGGTTGTCATGAAGTGTGAATGAAGAAGCTTTCATCTGAACCGTTGCCACCGTCGTCAGCTAGACTGCCTTCGCAGCGATCTGCCGCAATCGGCGGCGTCCAGCGTGCAGCATCCCGGCAGGGTGAGGGGCCTTTGTAACGAACGCCGTAAGCGCTCATGAGAGTTGAGTACGCGACGCATCGCGCCGCTTTCGACGACGACAATCGAGTCGTCGATGACGCGACCTACGGCAGCGGCGAGCCGCCAAGCGTCATAAGGTTGAAGTTCTCACCAAGGATGTACAAGAAGATGAAGGTGATCGCGATGGTCGTTGGAATAACCAACCCAAACGGGCGCAGGACGGTGGAGTTGGAACTTGAAATTACTTAACTTCATAGGTAAGGATCTTTGCCATGGCCTTGCTCTCACCTGGCGACACGGCAAGGAATAGCCGATGGATCGATGGGATCAGCAGGCCGGTCTTGGCGCCGGGCGCGGTCGTTACCTTCTCGATCAGCTTCAGATGATCTGCATCGGACGTGTCGTAGATGCTCATATACCCTTCGCCACCGGGCACATAGAGCCGTTTCGCCTCTGCATCGTACTGCACCTCGTCCGAGCGGAGCGGGGCGGGCTGCGTGCCGACAACGGCGCCGGTGTCGGAGTTCATGACGACCACCATACCTGGATCGCGGCAGACGACGTACAGGCGATGCTGCGCCGGGTCGAAGGCGACCATCGCGTTCTGCTTTGCCGGTGGCACGGGCCAGGTGTTGAGCACCTTCAGCGTCGCACGATCAAGCACTGCGAGCTGGTTGGTCTGGGTAAGGTTGATGAACAGACGCGGATCGCCGTCGACGAAGGCCATAGCCTCTACGTGGTTGTCGTCGAAGGTCACCTTACCGATGATTGCTCCAGTATCCGGATTCACCGCTTCGAGGTTCGCTGTCTTCAGATCGACATCCTTGCCGCCAGTAACGACGTAGAGTGTGTTGCTGGCCGCGTCGTACTTCGACGTATCGGAACCCGCCGCTAACCCAACAGCGGACTTTTTGGCATAGGTAACCGCGTCACGCAACGTTGCGCCCTGCTTTTCACTATCCGTGATGAGAACCGTGGGCGAGCCCTTACGAACAAGGATGCTGTGTGGGTTGCCAAAGCCTGGCACGGTGCGAAGATGGGCCGAGGTCTTGAGGTCGAAGACCTCCAGCGTACCGTGATCCTCGGCTGCGAGCAGGAGCCGGCTGCGGTCGTAATCTACAGCGAAGTGGTCGAAATCACCGGTGTAGCCAGGGAGATTGACGGAGTGAATGAGCTTAACGGAAGAAGTCTCCTGAGCGAATGACGCGGGCAAGACGAGTGTGGCTAGCGATACGGTGAGGAATACGGTTCGAAATTTCGAGATTGACATGGCAGCTCCTGGGACACTTGGAGTAGCTTGTTGACTCAGGATGAGTTCTGGTTGAAGTCCGTATGAAAATGTGTTCATGTTTGTAGCGAATTTTCCAGCCTTAATGCCGATGCTCGAGATGAAGTCTTTTTCAT
Source organism: Granulicella sp. (assembly GCA_025359825.1). GTDB lineage: Bacteria > Acidobacteriota > Terriglobia > Terriglobales > Acidobacteriaceae > Edaphobacter. The sequence goes on along the minus strand of JANYER010000266.1, from coordinate 7,348 downwards.
CTTTGCTTCAGCGCAGCTTCATGGCAGCACAACCTAATAAAAGGCGTTAAACATATGCGAATTCTATTGATCGAAGACGAGCAGAAGGTTTCCGCCTTGGTCAAGCGTGGGCTCATAGCGGAGCGATACGCTGTGGATGTTACAGCCGACGGCTTTGAGGGGCTGGAGTTTGCCGAGGTTTATCCCTACGACCTCATCATCCTGGACCTTATGCTACCCCGCGTCACCGGCTCCGATGTGCTGCAGCGAATCCGCCGCAAGAACGTCTTTGTGCCCGTACTGATTCTCACCGCGCGTGATTCGATTGACGATAAGGTCAAGCTGTTCGAGCTGGGGGCGGACGACTACCTCACCAAGCCATTCGCTTTTGCTGAGTTGTTGGTACGCGTCAAAGCATTGCTTCGACGCGGCCCCGTCAATCGCTCCAGCACCCTCCGCATCGATGATCTTGAGTTAGATCGGCTGACCCAACAGGTGAAGCGATGCGGCAAACGTGTCGAGCTTACCGCTAAGGAGTACGCGCTGCTCGAGTACCTCATGCAGAACGCCGAGCGCGTCCTCTCGCGCAATATGATCATCGAGCACGTGTGGGATCAGAGCTTCGACGGGATTACCAATATCGTCGATGTCTATGTGCGGCACCTACGCGCCAAGGTAGACGATGGAAACACCTTCAAGATGATCCGCACCGTCCGCGGAACCGGTTATATGATCCGTAGCAGGAGCGAGGCTTGAACCGCAACTCCCTTCGCGCGCGGGTTACTGCCTTTTACGTCGGCATGCTGGCGGTGACGCTCATCTTCTTCAGCATTTTGGTCTATGTTGGGGTAAGAACCTATCTGACCAAGTCGCTCGAGCGTTCGCTAAGTACCACCGTTCGTAACATTGAGGCTGACTACCTCGCGCCGCTCGAAAATAAGGGTCCAGCCTGGTTCCAGGCTGAGATGAGTGAGTCTTACCCGTCCGGCATCAGCGATCCGTTCGTACGTATCTTCGAAGCCGACAAGGTGCTCTACGACTCTGGCGACCTGCGCGATCCGGTGGTGCGGATCTCCGACTTGCCGCACCCCATCCAGAACGAAGAGCTAAACAACTTTCACCGGACGTTTTCCTCGACAGGTCAGCTACTGATGATCTATACCGTGGCTTACAATTTGCCCAGCGGAAGGCTCATCCTCGTCGAGACCGGTGCCAGCATGGAGCCGCTCCAGCATCTGCTGCACAGCCTTTTTCTCATCTTACTTATCGCCACACCGGGCATCTTGTTCATCGCGGCAGTTGGCGGTCATATGCTCATGGCGCGACCACTGCGGCCGGTCGTTGACCTCACCGAGCAAGCGGAGCGTATTGGACGCAAACAAATGGGCGAACGACTGCCGATCATTCCTTCGGGAGATGAACTGGAGCGTCTCTCGCTCGCGCTCAACCGTATGATCGACCGCCTGGAGGAGGCGCTTGCACATAACCAACGCTTCTCCGCCGATGCCTCGCACGAACTTCGCACTCCACTCACGATTATCCGGGGCGAATTGGAAGCTCTGCTCCAGATGCCCGCCCTACCTGCACAAGCGATGGACGGCATCAGTAGTGCGCTCGAAGAAGGCGACCGAATGTCGCGCATTGTGCATAGCCTGATGACCATCTCACGGCTCGATGGCGGCGGCGAGCGCATGGAGATGTTGCCTGTCGAGCTAGCTTCATTGGTCTCCGTCACGCTCGAACACATGAGCCTGCTCGCGGAGGAGAAGAGCATCTCGCTCACCTGTCAGACGGAGGAGCGCGTTTATGTGACCGGTGATGCGATGCGGCTAAAACAGGTCGTTGTCAATCTCGTGGATAACGCTATCAAGTACACGCCGGTTGGAGGCGCTATTGAGGTGCAGCTCTTTGCCAGGCAGCAGCGAGCCGTACTTGTCATATCCGATACCGGTATCGGCATTCCGGCCGAGTCGCTGCCGGCAGTCTTTGAGCGCTTCTACCGTACCGATCAGGCGCGTTCCCGCGTCTCCGGCGGTACTGGCCTTGGGCTCGCCATTGTCAAGGCAATTTGCGGCGGCCACGATGGAACCCTCTCCATCGAGAGCGTCGAGGGAAAAAGCACAACTTTGCGCGTAGAACTACCACTGTTAGAGCTCTCGCCGCGCGAGATATCTGACCTTTACCCCATCACCACCCTGAACCCGAAGGCCGAACATGTGCCGATGGAACAGCTCTACGAGAAGCCGGTAGAGGAGCTCATTCATCGGAGGTTGAAGTTGTAAACGAAGTTCAAACATGTCTTTCGCAGCCTGCACATGAGAGTAGCCAGGCAGAAGGGAATTGTTGTCTTAAAAGCCACAATAACCAGTGCCAGTGCCCCTTTTGCGGATTGCGTACCGAACTGCCTTTTGAGAGATTCCGTTCGATGACGATGACTAGCTACACAACCCAACTGCCGCTCACTACCAACAAGCACCTGGTTCGCTGGGTTGAAAAGATGGCGGAGTTGACCCAGGCGGAAGAAGCTGAAGCAGTTATTCAAGGGCTGTATGCGCGGACGGACCATGTATGTCATGTCTTACAGTATGGGACCGATTGGGTCGCGCATTTCGCAGCTCGGCGTGCAGTTGACTGACTCCGAATACGTGGTCGTAAATATGCGAATCATGGCGCACAGGCATCCCCGTCTTCGCCTTGCATTCATAGCGTTGGTGTGCCGCTCAACGAAGGTCAGATGAGTGTGCTCACATTCGTCTCGAGAGTCGGTTGCATTCGCGATCAAGTTTCACCATCAAGTTCGACAAAATGTTCTCAGGCTTTGCTTCAACGAAGCTCGTCGAGACGCGCGTTGAATCGTTGGGTTGACAATAGTTCCCAATATTAAAAAGTACTTTGCTTCCCGACTAATTGATCCACCTCTTTCATCTTCGACAATGTCCTAAAAATCTGGGCCGCGACAACGTAGTTAGAACGCTCTCGAGTGGTCCTGAAGCTTCCCAAGTTGGTAGTCGCCCCATTGAACATGTCGATTTTTTAACGTTGTCTTCAGAGGAAGTTCATTTGGAATCCTTACAAGAGGACGGTCAAAAGCAGACAGTAATCTCAGATGCTCAACATACATGGTGAGAAATCTCTGGATGTGAAGTCGGCAAGTGAAAACAGGAGAAGTCATGAAAATTCTTAGGGTAGGCAAGACGGCGCGGAGATTGCAATTATCTATACATTCAGAGCAGCAGTCAGCTCAACCATTCCAGGGCGTCTACAAACATTTCTCAGGTCTGCGACACAAAGTGGGTTATCTGGTGGTGCTGGGTTTTTTGATCGTAGCACTGACGCTGAACGTGTCCGCGCAGGTGGCGGGCGGCACGTTGGCGGGTTCTGTGGCGGATGGCACCGGGGCCTTTGTGCCGGACGCGACCGTCATAATCCGGAATATGGACACGGGAGTCGAACGGAGCGCTTCGACCGATAAGGAAGGTTTCTATGCCGCCCCTAACCTGATTCCTGGAGTTTACGAGGTGCGGGTCGCGGCTACAGGCTTTGCCTCCACAGTGGTGACTGGAATCAAGCTTGCCATCGGCGATCACCGACAGGTTGACGTAGTCCTCAAGACGGGAGCAGTCACTGAGAGGATCGTAGTAACGAGCAGCCAAATATCCGATGTCCAGCTTGAATCCTCAGCGGTAGGAAATGTCGTGGATTCTCATACCATCGTTGATTTGCCACTGAATGGACGCGATTGGACATCTCTGACGCTGTTGGAGCCGGGCGTGGCCCAGATTCGCACGCAGAAGGCTCTTGGCATCGGGGCCGACCGTCCCAATCGTGGGCTAGGCATGGACATTACGATCGGCGGCAATCGTCCGCAGGGCAACAACTACCGGCTGGACGGAGTGAGCGTCAATGACTACAGCTCCGGCGCACCTGGCAGCATCACGGGCGGCGTGGCGGGCGTGGACGCGGTGCAGGAGTTTTCTGTGATTGTGAGCAATGCGCCGGCTGACTATGGCAAGACCTCCGGCGGGGTGATCAACGCCTCCACGCGGTCGGGTACCAACAAGCTCCATGGGACGGCATTCGAGTTCGCACGCAACGGTGCGCTGGACACCCGCAATCACTTCGACAGACTGACAGACTCCAATGGCAAGCTTGTGACCCCGCCGTTCTCGAGAAACCTCTTCGGCGGATCGATTGGCGGACCCGTGCTGCATGATCGCACCTTTTTCTTCGCGAACTATGAGGGGCTGCGGCAGAGCCTGAGCACCACCACTACCATCGTGGTTCCCACCGCGACCGCCCGCACCGGCGTACTGACTACGGGCAATGTCACCGTGGACCCGAAGGTGGCACCATTCCTCGCCTGTAGTTCGTCCAGTTGCCTGTTCCCACTGCCGAATGGAGCGATCAGCGGCGACACCGGCAAGTACAGCTTCGTCGCCAGCCAGCCTACCTCGGAAGACTTTTACACCACCCGCATCGACCACAAACTAGGGGCTTCAGACAGCCTCTTCGGCACCTATCTCTATGACCGCGGCCAGGTCTCCAACCCGGACACCTACAACTTGAAGCTCAACGGAAACAAGTCAGACCGCCACACTATCGCCATCGAAGAGAGCCACACTTTGACTCCGGCGCTGCTGAACACCGTGCACGCAGGATTCAACCGGACCGTGGTGATCGCCAACAGCACGTTGGCGGCGCTCAACCCGGCGGCTACGGACAATTCTCTTGGCTTCACTCCCGGAAACCCGGTGGGCGTCATAACGGTGGGTTCCGGAGTTACGCAATTAACTGGCGGTCTGGGTGCGATCTCGTCCTACCAGTTTCACTACAACTCGTATCAACTCAACGAAGACCTGTACTGGAGTCTCAAGAAGCACTCGCTGAAGGTGGGCTTTGCAGGTGAGCGCATTCTGGCCAATCAGTTCACCAGTGGGGCCAGTCCCAACGGGTTCTTTACCTTTGGCGGGCTACCAAATTTCCTGCAGAACCAACCGACCACGTTCACGACGCGTCTGGGCGCGAGCATCACACCACGCGATCTGCGCGAGTGGCTCCTGGCCGGATACGTTCAGGACGATTACAAGCTGCGCACCAACCTTACGGTGAACCTGGGCATCCGCTATGAGATGGCGACGGTACCGACCGAGGCGGCCAACGAACTCGCAGTCCTGGTCAACTTCAGCGACTCTGCGCCCAAGCTTGGGTCGCCGTACTTCTCCAATCCGACGTACAAGAACTTTGCACCGCGCGTCGGTTTTTCCTGGGATCCATTCAAGACTGGAAAGACGACCGTCCGGGGCGCATTCGGCTTCTATGATGTGTTGCCCATGCCCTACCAGTTCGAGCTGCTAACTTTGCTTTCGGCGCCTTACACCTTGGGCGGCAGCACGGCGACACTAGCCGGCGACTTTCCCACCAAGGCCTATATCAAAGCCGCAGCCCCAGCGAATCTGCGGTATGGGTACGTTACGCCCAAGCCCAGCCGCAGCTATGTGGAGCAGTGGAGTTTCAACGTGCAACGCGAGGTGGTGAAGTCCCTGACCCTGACAGTAGGCTACGTTGGGTCGCACGGCATACGTCTGGCTACGCACAGCGACGACATCAACGACCGTCAACCCATATCCCATACCTCTGCCGGCTACCTATGGCCGACTGCCGCAGGTTCGGGCCCACGACTGTTTACCAGTCCCTCGGTTCAGGGCCAGGTGAGCGCCAACGCCTGGTCGGGTACTTCCACCTATCACGGTCTCAGTGCCGAGGCCATCAAGCGCCTCGGCCACGGCATCCAATTTCAAGCTTCCTACACATTTGCCAAGAGCATTGACACAGGCTCGTCGGGGATCGCCGGAGACACCTTTGGCAATTCGGTCTCAAGTACGCCCTTCTTCGACAACAAGCTGCGTCGGGCCAGATCCGATTTCGATGTCCACAACCTGCTTGCTGTCAATGCACTGTGGCAGATCCCCGGTCTTACTTCGGGGAGCGGAGTGCCCAAATGGGCGGCCTCCGGCTGGCAGGTGGGGGGAATCTTCACTCTATCCAGCGGCTTGCCGTTCACAGAGACGATGGGCGGTGACCCACTCGGATTGCAGTCGGCAGATAACTACGCTTTCCCGAACCGGACTCCGGGCTGCAATCCTGTGAATGCCAATTACAGGAAAGATCCGACTTTGAACTACGTGAATACAAACTGCTTCAGTTTGCCCATATCCTCAGCCCCGATCGCCGGCCAATGCAATCCCTTCGGCGTAACCCCAGCGAACCCTGCCGGAATTGTGGGAACCTGTGCGAACCTGCTTGGCAATGCAGGCCGTAACTCCGTCGTTGGACCCACCTATAAGAACCTGGACTTCTCCCTGTTCAAAAACAATCGTATCCCGAAGATTTCGGAGACGTTCAACGTTCAATTCCGCTGGGAGGTGTTCAACATCGCGAACCGCGCCAACTACGGGGTTCCAGCACCTGGTGCTACGCAGGTGTTCACTGCGGCCGGTACGCTGAACGCCAGCGGCGGAATTCTAACCAATGCCGCCCCCCCGCGGCAGATGCAGTTGGCTGTCAAAGCGATCTGGTAATCGGCTACCCACCTTCCGAAAGCTCGGGAGGTGGGTACTGCGGGATCTCGGCAATTCCGAAGAATAAGGATGACAGTGACCCCTCGAATTTTCTCAGGTCTAGTTCTTGCAGTGTCAGCAGTCTGTGCGTTTGGGCAAAGCCCAGCTGCACCAGATCCGGCCAAGACATACGGTGCTCATCTGCTAGCGGAAGTAGTGATGAAGCACCCTGACATCGTTGCCCTTCAGATGAACATTCCTTCAGCGAGTGACGATAGACAGTTCGTCGTCATCTCGACAAAGGCCGGAGCGAGTGGGCCAACTGACACCCATGTGATCGAGGTAAATCGAACGGGCGTACCATTCGCAAATTTGGATAGCAAAACTCATCGCTCTACAGTCGATGTTCCACTGTTGGACGCAGAGCGCACGCGGCTCGGGGTTCTCACAGTCGCATTTATCGCACATACCGCCTATGACCGAGCCAAGCTCATCCTTGCCGCTGAACTTATCCGAGACGAACTTCGTCGCCGAACAATTGAGCAAAGCAACTTAGTCGATCCGTTTCCATATGACCGCGCTTTTCCGAATACGACGTACGGTCAGCATTTAGTCGACAACGCACTGATGCAAAATCCTGATGTGCTTGTTCTGGGGATTCACGCTCAACCTCCCGGATCTCCCGAAAGTGTCATAATCGCCTCCAGCTTTGGCCGGATCGGCAAGAAGGATGATGAGGGAGACCTTAGAATCGTGAGATCTTCACAGCCTGCCATGGCGGTCACCCCTGCCGGCAACCGGTTCAACATCGG
>JANYER010000022.1 GCA_025359825.1 Granulicella sp. | reverse complement strand
CCCTACCCGAAGCACGCCATCCACCACACGAACCCGCAGCCGAATCCGATTCCGATACCCCCACGGCTCCGCCGTATGCGCCAGCACCTCCGGCACTTTAGAGACCCCAGCCTGCTCCAGCGTCTCCCGCAAAATCCCAACCTTGTACCCCACCTGCGCCGCATACTCCGCATGTTGCAACTGACATCCACCGCAAGCCCCGAAATGAGGGCATCGCGCAGCGATCCGCTGCGGCGAAGCCTCGATCACTCGCAGTAGTTCCGCATCCCCTGCACCCGCAGCGGCTTCCACCACCTCACCTGGCAGCGTAAAAGGAACCAGCAGACGCTCGCCCGTCTCCGCAGCCCGCCCCACTCCTGCTCCGCCATACACGAGTTTTTCGATGGGTAACTTCATCCGTGGCTCATATAAAACAAACTCAAACGCGGCAGCTTCCGCGCCTCCAACACCCGCTTCTGCAAGAACTGCTGCTGCACCTGCTTGATCTGCGTCGCCTGCATCTTGCCTCGGTACGGAGCCAGCTCCCGCGCCGCCTGCTCCCGCAGCGCTACCATCTCATCCTCGGGCGCCGCAGCAATCAATCCGGCAAACAGTTTCTCCTCCAGCACCGTCAACGTCCGGTCCAGCGCCTCCAGCGATTCACCCGGCTCCTCACGCATCCCCACCGCCAACGCCCGCAATCGCACCGCCACCTCCGCTGCAATACTGTCGCCCGGAGCAAGCAACTTCACAGCCTCAATCTTCGCAGCGTTCTCTTCCAGATACGCAGCCACCCGCTCCGCCTCGAAGCCACTCTCCGTCGAATCCGCATCACTCGCCGGAGCAGCGCCGATGGAAGCCTCCATCGCAGCCTCTACCGACTCCATCACACTCTGCGCGCACCACGCCAGTCCATTTACCTTGCGGACCTTCCCGCGTGCCTTCAGCGATTTCGCATCATGCTTATCGAAGGCTGTATCAATCCCGCGCAGCACTGCTTCCAGCGGAACCCCCGCCTCGCGCCACGTCTCAATCAACGCCCAATCCAGCGTAGACAGCATCAGCAGCGAACCTCGCCGCTGCTGAAAGCGCTCCTCGATCTCCGTAAAATAATTGAAATAATTCTGCATCGAAACCTACACCCACGCCCTTCCAGGCGGCCCATCGTTCTAAGTACTACCGCTCTCGCACCCCGCCCGAACGCACAGTCCGGGCTACACCATCATCCCCAGCCACCCGCAGAAACCCACGCGAATCCAGCCCATCCGTCACGCCAGTATAGCCGCCATCCTCATCCACCACGACCCGTTTGCCCCGCACCCAAGTAGACGCAGCAGCAAACCTCTCTCGCAACTCCGCACCAAATCCCGCCGCACTGTGACTCTTCACGAACGCCTTAACCTCCGCGTCAATCCGTCGCAGCAGAGCAGCCAGCACCGCCTCCCGCACCACCCTCTCCCCACCTTGAATCCGCAACGAAGTAGCCAACTCTGCAAGCTCCGCAGGAAACTCCACATGGTTCAAATTAATCCCCACTCCAATCACCGCATACCGCAGCATTGCTTCCGCGCCATCCGCAGCCGGAGCCACCGCCGTCTCCACCAAAATCCCACCACATTTGCGCCCGTGCAGCAGCAGATCATTCGGCCACCGTATATCAACGCTCATCCCCGTATATTCCGCAATCGCTGCCTGCGCCGCAAGTCCCGTAGCCAATGACAGCATCAACGCCGCATCCATCGGCAGCGCCGGAGCAACCAGCGCACTCACATACAGCCCATCGCCCGCCGCAGAGTGCCACGCATGACCACTCCGCCCCCGCCCCGCAGTCTGTTCATCCGCCACCCACACGCCTGTACGAGCACCCCGTTGCGCCGCCTCCAGCGCCAGCGAGTTCGTCGAAGTTGCAACGGGAAAGTGCAGCACCGAACCCGCAAATCCAGTCCCCGCAATCCCCGCCTCCACAGCCTCCAGATCAAATCCGGAAGGCCTCTGCAAGTCAGAGGACGAAGAACTAGTGGACCTAATAGACATCCGCAGTAATCCGCATACTCAGGTCCACAGCCACTGCCGAATGCGTCAGCGCGCCCACCGACACAAAGTCCACGCCCGCCAGCGCGTAGTCCCGCACCGTCTTCAAATTCATATTGCCCGAAGCCTCAATCGTCACCGTCGGCAACGCCGCACGAATCTGCTTCACGCTCTTCTTCACCTGCGACGGAGTCATGTTATCCAGCAAAATCGACTCCGCCCCACCGGCAATCGCCTGCTCCAACTCCAGCGGACTCCGCACTTCCACCTGAACCACCTGTCCCGCCTTGCGACCCGCCAGTGCATGTGCCAACGCCGACGGCAGCCCACCTCCCAGCGAAATATGGTTGTTCTTAATCAGGATGCCGTCCTGCAGGTCCAGGCGATGGTTCACGCCACCCCCGCAGCACACCGCATACTTATCCAGCACGCGCAGCCCGGGGATCGTCTTACGCGTATCCAGCACCTTCGTCTTCGTTCCAGCTACTGCCTTTACAAACTCATTCGTCAACGTAGCGATACCACTCATCCGCTGCATCAGGTTCAGAATTACACGCTCGCACGAGAGCAGCGTTCGCGCATTGTGGCGAATCACCGCCAGTGTCTGGCCCTTCTTCACCTTCACGCCGTCGAAGATCTCCGGATGGCTCACCACTTCAAAGCGGCCCACGCTGCCGCCGCTCATCTTCGCAAAGCTCTCCAGAAAAATCGGAATCGATCCCAGGCCCGACACTACGCACGCCTGCTTCGCCACAATCGTCCCCGTAGCCCGCAGGTTCGTCGGGATGGTCAGCAGCGTAGTCACATCGTTGTTCACCTTGTCTTCGGCCAGCGCCGCTTCGAGGATCGTCCGTATCCGTTTGCTCTTCCAGTCCATCTGCTTGCTCCTGTTCCTGCTGCTTCCAGTAGGTGCTTCTTAGGCCGGCGGCAATCCATCCAGCGCCGCCTTCGTCTTGTCGTACAGTATCTTCATCTCCGCGCCCTGCTTGCGCAGACCATCCACAATATGCTCCGGAGCCCGCGCAATAAACGTCTCATTGCCCAGCTTGCTCTCCGCCGCCGTCAGCAACTTCTCGTACTTCGCCAGGTCCTTGGTCAGACGCTCACGCTCAGCGGCCACATCAATCTGTCGCTCATAGACGACGGCCACATCGAAGTCCGCCGTGCTGCGCGTCCCTTCACCAGCCAGCGTAGCCGACGCAAATTCAACTTCACTTACCCGCGCCAGTCTCCGCAGCAGGTCCGTATTCGCGCCCGCTAGCGCAATAACCGCCGCGCTGCCGAACACCCGTATCGGCGTAAACTCCTTCTCCGGAACGCTCATCTCCTTGCGCAGTCCGCGTACCGTCACGATCATCTGCTGCATCAACTCCATCGCAGCGACGCTGTCTGCATCTACGGCCATATCCTTCGCTAGTGGAAAGCGAGTCAGCGCAATCGACTTCGCCGGAGCCGCTTCATCGCCATTGAGTGCCCAGAACGCATGCCAGATCTCCTCGGTAATAAATGGCATAAACGGACTCAGCAATCGCAGTGCCGCCTCAAACACCGCCAGCAGCGTCGTCAGCGAAGCCTTAGCCGCAGGGACGTCCGCTCCTTCGCCAAACTCCAGGCGCAGCTTCACAATCTCGATGTACCAGTCGCAGAAATCACCCCAGAAGAACTGGTAGATATGATTCGCCGCATCGTCAAACCGGTACACCGCCAACGAAGAGTTCACCGCAGCACACGTCGCACTCAGCTTCGCCAGAATCCATCGCGTCTCTAGTGGAGCATCCGTCGTGCTGTCGACATGCTGCAACGCCGCGCCCAGCGTCGTCAGGTCAATCGTTACGCCCGCCTCACGCGCCCGCTCCACATTCATAAACAGGAAGCGTGCCGCGTTCCAGATCTTGTTGGCAAACCCGCGATACCCATCCGTACGCTCTTCGTTGAATGCAATGTCCGTACCCGGCGAAGCCATG
>JANYER010000150.1 GCA_025359825.1 Granulicella sp. | reverse complement strand
CTGCAGGGAGTGACCACGGAGGTGGTGGGAAACTGTGGGTTTTCCGCGTATCCGAAGGGATCGCATGCGGAGGAGTTGCGCGGCTTTGCCAACGGAATTTTCTGCGGTGGTGATACGTGGGGATGGGATTCTGCGTCTAACTACCTTCGCGACACCAAGGCTCAGCGTTCGGTTGCGGCTGTCTATTCTCTGGTGGGACATGGCAGTCTGCGCATTGCGGTAGCAGGGAATCGCATGGACGCGCTTGCCGAGTCGGACGTTCAGACGATGGAACGTCTGTTAGCGGAGGCCTTTGAGCAGGGAGCTATCGGATTTTCTACGGGCCTGATGTATGCTCCGGGTTCGAGCGCTCCGCAGGATGAGCTGCTGAGATTGTGTCGTGTGGTGGCGCAACATGGAAAGATTTACTGCACCCATATGCGCGACTACGGCTTCCGTCTGCTCGAGGCAATTGACGAGCAGATTGCACTGGCAGAAGCGGCCGATTGCCGTCTGCAGATATCGCATTTGCAGGCAGTGGGTCGCGAAAATCGTGAGCTGAATGGGCGTGCATTGGAGAGCATTGAACGAGCCCACGGCCGAGGTGTGGATGTGGCGTTCGACTGCTACCCCTATATTGCTGGCAGCACCGTGATGACGCAGCTTTTGCCGCAGTGGGCGCTGGAAGGTGGCACGGACGCTCTGATGGAACGACTGACGGATGCCAGTGTGCGTGATCGCATGGAGCAGGAGATGCTCGCGGGTATCGCGAACACATGGGATGAGCTGCTGGTGAGCGCGGTTGGGTCGGAGATAAATTCCGGTATGGTCGGCAAGACACTGGAAGAGCTTGCCGTTCAACGAGGGAAGAGACCCGCAGAGGTGATCTTCGACCTACTGGCGGAAGAGCGGGGACAGGTAAATGTCCTGGAGTTCAACCAGAGCGAAGAAAACCTACGTCGTAATTTGAATCATCCGCTGGCTATCGTCATTAGCGACGGCTTCTATGTGAAGGGCAGGCCGCATCCCCGCCTGCACGGTACGTTTCCAGAGCTGCTGGGCAATCTTTGCCGCGACCAGCAGTGGATGGAGCTGGAAACGGCCGTTCATAAGATTACCGGATTCCCTGCCGAGCGCTTCGGGCTTGGACGACGGGGCCTGCTGCGTGTGGGGTATGGAGCGGATGTCACCGTGTTCGACCCACGGACGATTCGTAGTCGCGCTACTTATACCGACCCGGCCCAGCCGCCTGAGGGAATACGCTATGTGATCAGGGGAGGACGGACTCTACTGGCGCCGGCTTCTCCAACAAAGTGATGAGCATGGTGCTGGCCAGCACTAGGACGCCCCCCAGGATCGCATAGATGCTGATGTGTTCGTGAAGCCAGAAGGCTGCGATGGGAAGTCCGAAGAAGGCGATGAGGTAGTTCGACAGTGCAGCCTGAATGGCGTCGATAGACTTGAGTGCCTTCAGGAACAGGATCATCGAGAGAGTCGTGTGGAAGAGCATAAGTATGGCAAGGCCTGCCCATGTCGTCACGGTAAAGTGGGAAATATGGCGGAAGCTGTCACGTTCCAATGCGACGACGAAAGGAGTCATAAGGATCGTGAGGCCGACGTAGGTCCAAAAGAGCATCTCCATCGGCGAATGCCAGTCGAGTGCGGCCTTGCCGTAGGAGTTGTAGAAGGAACTGCCGAGTATAGCGGCGAAGACCAGCGCATTGCCCAGTAACTGGCTCTTATTAAAACTGACACGATGCACATCAAGGCCGGAGCACAGGACGACACCGATGACTGCGAGGGCAAAACTCAGCCAGCGCAGCCGGGTCATCTTCTCCTTGAGAAAGATGACCGCGAAGACAGCTGTCGTGACTGGTAACGTGAGGGTGAGCAGCGCAGCATTGCTCGCCAGCGAGAGGCGCGTGCCCCAGGTCATGAATAGCTGGCCGGGAATGACGCCGAACAGGCAGAGGACCAGGTAGACGACGAAGAGGTTTGGACGGTTCTTGCCCGTTGTCTTTGGATCGCCTCTATTTTGCTTTCGCTCCAAATAGACGAACGGATAGAGCACGG
>JANYER010000137.1 GCA_025359825.1 Granulicella sp. | reverse complement strand
ATCGATGAACTGCGCAAGCTGCCAGGAATTGGGACGAAGAGTGCGCAACGGCTGGCGTTCCATGTGTTGCGATCCAGCGATGAGGATGCACGTGCGTTGTCGGGGGCGATACTGATGCTGCGCGAGAAGCTGCGGTTGTGCTCGGTGTGCAACAACATTACAGACGTGGACCCGTGCGGCTACTGTACGAGTCCGGCGCGGAATCGGCGGCTGATCTGCGTGATCGAAGAGCCCACCAATATTGCGACGATTGAAAAGACGCGGAGCTACACCGGCGTCTACCACGTGCTGCATGGGACGCTGTCTCCGGTGAATGGCGTGGGGCCGGAGCATCTGCGAATCACAAATTTGCTAAACCGGCTGGGTGATGCGGATGAGGTGATTCTGGCGACTTCTCCTACGACTGAAGGAGAGGCTACGGCGGGGTATCTGGCGGGTGAGATTCGGAAACTGAAGGCCGATCTGAAGGTGACGCGGATCGCTACAGGAGTGCCGGCGGGCAGCGATATTGAGTATGCCGATGAAGTGACTATGACTCGCGCAATGGAAGGCCGACGAGACTTCTAATTTCTTGCTCTTTTATCTTTTCTATCTATTCAGAGTGGTATAAAAATCGCATGAACGAGACGAATTTGAATCAGATCAGTCGGCGTGGGTTTTTGCGCCAGAGTTTTGCATTTAGTGCGTTGGCGGGGCTGGGAGCTCTGCCGGTGTTTGGTGCCCCCACGAAGCCGCAGAAGGGTGCTGCGCAGTTGTTGATGATTGGGGACTGGGGGTACGAGGAGTTTGAGGCGCAGACTCGCGTAGCCGCAGCGATGCAGCACTACGTGAAGGCGCAGACACTAACACCTGATGCATTGCTGATGCTGGGGGATAATTGGTACGGGCCGCTGCCGGGGGGCGTGGATTCGGAGCGGTGGAAGACACAGTTTGAGGACATGTATCCGAAGAGCGTCTTCAACTGCCCGGCGTATGCGATTCTGGGCAACCATGACTACCAGAAGATGCCGGGCAGCAAGGTGGCGGCGGAGTTGGAGTATGCGAAGAAGCCGGGTACTCGATGGGTGATGCCTTCGCTTTGGTACAGATTCGACTTCCCTGCTGTGAATCCTCTGATGACGGTGATTGCACTGGACAGCAACATGCCGCACGCCGAGGGGCCACAAGCCAAGGGCATCAACTTTACGTTGACTGAGGCGCAGCAGGCGGAGCAACTGGGGTGGCTGGAGGTAGAGCTATCCAAGCCGCGGACTACGCCATTCCTGGTGGTGATGGGGCATCATCCGATCTACTCCAATGGGCCGCATGGGGACCACCCTGTGCTGGTGCGGGACTGGGAGCCGCTGCTGCGGAAGCATAAAGTGCATCTGTACCTCGCGGGCCACGACCATGATATGCAGCACCTGGAGTTTGAAGGCCATCCGACTTCGTTTGTGATGTCGGGGGGCGGTGGGGCGGACTTGTACACGCTGAAGATTGGGGATGAGAAGCGTGGGCCGTATGCTGCGAAGGTGTATGGGTTCAGCCATCTGGAGGTGACGGCGGAGAAGCTAACGCTGCGGCACTTGGATGAGACGGGACGGGTGATTCATACGCTGGAGAAGCGGCCGCATGGTAGTGTTCGGATCGTCTGATTCTTAGGTTGAAGGAAATACAAACGGCCCCAAAATGTGGGCCGTTTGTATAGGGGTGGGTGGGGGTTAGCGTACGCGGCGGGTGTGGGTGGTGGTCCTGCCGTTCTTGCCGGTGTGGGTCTCGGTGACGCGTCCGTTGGAGCGGGTGACGTCGGTAGAGGAGGTCTTGCCGTCGGCACCAGTGCGGGTGGTGTCGTGGGTGGCTACTCCGTCACCGCGAGTGACATCGGTATCACGGCTGACGGTCTTACCGTTGGGTCCGGTTCTGGTGGTGTCGGTGCTGCGGTTGTACGCACCGTTGCCGCGTTGAACGGTGGTGTCGCGGTTGTAGGTGCCGCCGTTGGGACCGGTCTTGTCGACGTCGGTGGTGCGGGTGTGCTCGCCATTCTGGTTGGTGGTGGTGGTGTCGCGGTTGGAGGTGCCACCGTTGGGGCCGGTCCTGGTGACGTCACGGTTGTAGCCGCCCTGCGCGTTGCGGCTGGTGGTGACATCGTCGGTGCTGGTCTTACCGTTGATACCGGTGTGAGTTGCGTCTACGGCGCGTACGCCGTTGGCGGTGTTGATACTGGTGTCCGTGGAGGAGGTCTTGCCGTCGGGGCGAGTGTTGGTGCGGTCTATGGTGCGGTCGCCGGCCACTCCAGCGCGGGTGGTGGTGATGACGTCACCGTTCTTGAGGGTCTTGGTGGTGGTGCCGTCGGCGGGAGTAGCCTGAGCGACAGCGAGTGCTGCACCGGCTGCGAAGAGGGTTGCGGTCAGTGCGGATTTTAGGATGCGGTTCATGAGTTTGGACATTGGTTTAGTCTCCTGTCGCGGGCTGAGCCTTGCTGAGCTCACTTGCCCTACGCTTGGAGTAAACCAGTGTTGGCGGGACTAGTTTCCGCGCTACCGGGGTATTTGCAGTACAACTTTTTGTTGCGGTACGGGACGAATTTTTCTTTGCAACTTTGGGGTGACGGCGGGGGTACGGACTGTCTAAGGTCAGGAGTTGAGGTTAAAGCCGGTCATCTCGGCGGGCTGGGTGAGGCCGAGTAGGGTGAGGATGGTGGGGGAGATGTCGCGGAGGCTGCCGCCGGGGCGGAGGATACGGTGGATGGGATTTACCTCTGGAGATACAAGCAGGAAGGGTACGGGGTTGGTGGTGTGGGCGGTGTGCGGGCCGCCGGTGGCGGGGTCGATGAGCATCTCGGCGTTGCCGTGGTCGGCGGTGATGAGCCAGTGGGCGCTGCGCTGTTTGACGGCCTGGTAGATGCGGCCGAGTTGGGTGTCTACTGTCTCGACGGCGCGGATGGTGGGCTCTAGCTTGCCGGAGTGGCCGACCATGTCGGCGTTGGCGAAGTTGACGATGATGACGTCGAAGGCGGTGTCGTGGATGGCCTTGATGACGGCATCGGCGATGCCGGGGGCGGACATCTCGGGAGCGAGGTCGTAGGTGGCAACCTTCTGCGAGGGGACGAGGGCGCGGTCCTCGCCGGGGAAGGGTTTCTCGATGCCGCCGTTGAAGAAGTAGGTGACGTGGGCGTACTTCTCTGTCTCGGCGACGCGGAGGTTGCGGAGGTTGGCGTCGGCCAGAACGTTGGCGAGGAGGTTGTCCATGGATTCGGCTGGGATGACGATGGGGAGGGAGTACTTGGTGTCGTACTGGGTCATGCAGACGTAGTGCAGGTCGGCTGGCACGAGGTGGAGCGGGATCTCGGTGTCGAGTTCTACGGCGTTGGGGAGGGCGTGGCCCTGGCTGCCTATGGGGTCTGCGGTGAGGCCGGAGCGGCGAGTGAGGACCCGGGTGATCTGACGGACGCGGTCGGCGCGGTAGTTGAAGTTGATGACGACGTCTTCGTCGCGAAGGGGGCCGATGGGGGTTCCATCTGGGCTGGTGCAGGTGAAGGGCGGGATGAACTCGTCGGTCGTGCCGGAGTTATAAAGCTCCTGGATACGGGCCGCAGGGTCGGGGTAGGTGCCGCCTTCGGGTTGGCCGGTGACCATGGCGTCGAAGGCCTGTCGCTCCTTCTCCCAGCGGAGGTCGCGGTCCATGGCGTAGTAGCGACCGGAGCAGGAGGCGATCTGGCCGATGCCGATCTCACGCATCTGCTGCTGGAGCTGCTTGAGGTAGCCGAGTCCGCTGTTGGGCATGGTGTCGCGGCCGTCCATGAAGGCGTGGACGTAGACCTGCGTCAGCTTCTGCTGCTTGGCGAGACGCAGAAGGGCGTAGAGGTGCCGCTGATGCGAGTGGACGCCACCGTCGGAGAGCAGGCCGATGATGTGCAGGGCGCGTCCTTTTTGCGCAGCGAGTTCGCAGGCGCGGACCAGCGTGGTATCGGTGTAGAAGGTGCCGTCGGCGATGGCGGTGTCGATGCGGGTCATGTCCATGCGGACGATGCGGCCGGCGCCGAGGTTGAGGTGGCCGACCTCGGAGTTGCCCATCTGGCCGTCGGGGAGGCCGACGAAGTGCTCGCTGGCGCGGATAAGGGTGTTGGGGAAGTCACGAAGGAGTTGGTCGTAGGTGGGCTTGCGAGCGAGTGCGATGGCGTTGCCTGCGGTCTCGGCGCGGTAGCCCCAGCCGTCGAGGATGGTAAGTACGATGGGTGATTTCGGCATGGTCTTGGTAAGGATAGCAAGGAAGATGGTTGGTTGTTTTCTGCTGTGGCTTGCAGGTCTGGGAGGATGTAGGGGTCTTCTTTTTCGGTTGGCTCTGGTCCTATGAGTTTGAGGAGTCTTCCTACGACGGTGAGTTCTTCTGGTTGGATTTCGCAGGGTGGTGCGAGTGTTCCGAGGGTGGGGTGGGTGGTGGTTTCTTCGACGAACTCTGGTTCTTCTGTGTCGTCGTAGCGGCGTTTTTTGGCGATGGGTTTGGGGAGGTTGAGGGCGGCGATCTGGAGGCCGTAGAGGAGCAAGCCGGCTCTTCGGGAGTCGATTTCGTTGGTGGCGATGCGTTGGAGGACTTCTCCGATGGCGGCCTGGATGGCGGAGCGGTCTTCGGGCAGGGGGAGGGTGAAGGTGTTGGTGCGGCGGCGTCTGGTCTTTGGGTCTACGACGGGTTTGCGAGAGGTGTGGTGGTAGTAGCAGAGCTCTTCGGCGCGGAGGGCGGGGCTTTGGCAGCGGCGGCCGTCGGTGAAGATGTGGCGGCATTGGTAGCGTTTTGGTTCTGTTGCGTTGGTCATAATGGGGCACCCCCCTCCCCGGGGTTTGTTGTGCAAAGTCTTCTAACCATTTGGGTTAGGGTTGGACTTCAATTGGTTGACTGCTTGGTTAAATGCGAAGGCCCGGCTTTTGGCCGGGCCTGTCTTTCCTTGCTATGGTTCTATTTTATCAAGTGCACCATAACTAACGACTCATTTATTTTTGGGAGGTAAGTGTGGGTGGGGTTGGGGTTATGGGGATTGGGTTGGGTTTGGGGGCTTGACAAGGTTTTTGGGGGCAAGAGGGAAGCAAGGTCGTGACAAAAGCAAAAGCAA
>JANYER010000130.1 GCA_025359825.1 Granulicella sp. | reverse complement strand
GTACCCAGCAGCATCACTCCCGTCAGTACCAGTTCAATCGCAAATCCCGCCCGCGCCGGAACCTCAGCCCACAGCCAGAGCCATACCGTCGCCAAGCAAAACGCTACCCCGCCGATCAGCCCGATCCAATGCAGCACCCGTAACGTCCCACCCACCAGCAGGCCCGCCTCATGCGCGCTCGGCAGCATATGAAACGCCACCGGAGCCAGTACAAACGCGAAGAAGGCGATCCCGCCCACCCAGGCTACGATCGTCAGCAAACGCAGGTACCGCAGAATGATTTGTACGGTTGAACTCACTCGCTGCTCCGTCCCAGCGCACGGCGCAGCACTACCTCCAGCGCTGCCTTCTGGGTTGCAAATTCTTCTTCCGTAAGCTTGCCTTGCAGGCGGTCCGTCTCCAAGGCAAACAGCTCATCCTTCAAAGCCGTCAGCAGGGAACCGCCCGCCGGTCCAGCAGTAACACCAGGGATTGCATAGGGCTCGGCAGGAATCACTCCCGCGACTGGCAACGTCGCTGGCCCACCGCTCTTCAACAGGAATCCGGCGGCCGCAGCCAGCACCAACCCCAGGCCACCAAGAATCCACCCCTTATACTTCGCCCACGGATCGTTATTACCCTCAGGATCAATCGGCGTGCCCAAGCCACCACCCGGCCGCGTATCGGTCGCAGCAGAAGCCCCTGTTGTGGCGGCCCCCGTATCTGCTCCGCCGCCCGGTGCCCCGGCAGCTGCACCACCAGGAGCAGCGGTCTGCGAATCGCGCGGCAACTGCCCGCTGCCCGAGACCGTAAACTCCAGTGGCTGCGAAGGCGTCACGTTTCGCGCCACATACGTCTGCGCCGACAACTCCTCCGTGACCGCCGAATACGGGGCCGCAGGCCCGCCTTTGAATGTCATGCTCTTCGGCATCATGATGGCGATGGTGTCCGTTTCCATCACTGGCTTCGGAGCGAACGTAAAACTCCCGCTATACGGCAGCTTGTACGTAATCTGGAACCGTGTCTCGCCCGGTCGAATCGGAAACACAAACGCATAGTGGTTCGGATCGCCCAGCGGCATCGGAACAGCCTGCACCGGCATTCCACCCGGACTCAACGCCGCAGACCCCTCCACCACCGCACCCGCAGGAAGGTAGAACTCGAACGGCCGGTCGCTGAACTGCGTCATCGGCGGAGTCGATTCGTTCTTCACGAAGAAGTTCTCAACCACCCGCAGTCCCTTGCCGCTTTCGTCGGACTGGATACGCATCACGTCCGCCTCCGCCGTAATTCCTTTCACCTTGGCGGCAGCGTTGTAGACGTCAATCTCCACCGACTCCGCCCCCGGAGGCGCAGGCCGGAAGTAGTTCGCCTTGTCATGCGTCACCCGCACCAGGTGGGTTGCAGGGTCCGGGATCTCGAGCGAAAAGTGTCCCTTGGCATCGGTCTTGGTCCGGGTCAGCTCCTGCATCCCCTGGGCCAGCCGAATCAGCACCACCTCGTCCCCGGCGGAGGGCTTATTGGTCGTCTTATTCGTCACCGTGCCGGTCAGCGTCTCGGCCATCACAAAGCCCGAAAGGGCCATCATCGCCGCAGCACAAGCCGCAGCCTTACGTAGCGAAATAGTCAAAGAAATCACCCTTCAAGTCTACCGTCAATACTCGCTCACTGTTCCAGTTCACGACCGCCGTCCCACCATCCCGCGCGCCGTCAGTGCATCGATCTCTGCCAGCACCAATGCAGCTTCATCCTCTAGCCCCACCCGTTGCTGGTCGTAGTCTGCCTTGGGATACTTGCCCGCCTGGAACTCAAAGCTCAGGTCGCGCAGGTTCTCATAAATCACATCTTTCCGCTCCAGCAGATAGTCGACACGCGTCTTGTCGGCCTGTACAAACGGGTTCCGCTCCGGCCAGAAGATGAACGTAAATAGAATCAACGTAAGGACTACAGCGGCAAGAACACTCATCAGTACTCTGTCTCCCTGCGAATCCGCTCGCGCATCGCATCCGCGCCTGCTCCACCCAGCGGCAAAGCCGGCACCGCACGCTGCCCAGACCGCAACTTCCATACCCTGATCAAGACCGCCGTCCCGAGCGTGGCCAGCACAAAAATAGCCAGCGGAATAGCCCAAGCGACCCGGTCAAATCCGCCGCGTATCGGAGCCGCAAGAATCGTAGCGCCATACTTCGCCACAAACCAATTCAGAATCGCGGTGTCCGAGCCGCCACCACTACCATCGCCGCTCGCGTTCACGACCTGCGCCCGCAACTCCCCAATCATCCGGTCCGAGTCAGGGCACCCGACATGGTTGCATTCCAGCAGCATCTGCCCGCATCCACACGCACACATCATCTGGTGTCCAATGCGGTTAAACCTGGAGGTCGAGTCACCTGCGCCCAGCATCCCGACAGCCAGTAGGCACACCATCAAGCCCATTCCCCAGCGCTTAAGCATGGTGTACCTCAACTCCTGCCGGGACTTCCACTGTCACCTTTGCAGGCAAAGCCACCCGTGTAAGATTTGGCACCAACGCCAGCAGGGTTCCAACCACCACCGTCAACACTCCAATCCAGATCCAGTTCATCAGCGGATTCAGAAACACCTTAATGATCGGCTTGTCCGTATCCGGGTTCTTGCCTTCATAAATCACATACAGATCGCTCGCCAGAGTAGATCGCAGCGCCACCATGGTCGAAGACGTGTCACTGGCCGTGTAGTGCCGTTTCTCTGGAGCCAACTGCGTCAGCTTCTTGTTCCCTTGGTAGACGTCCAGGAGGGCATACTCGGTATCGAAGTTCGGATTGCTGTCCTGCGTAAAGCTCTGGCACACCAGCTTGTACGGCCCCAGGGTGAGCACATCTCCAAAGCCCATCTCCTGCTCACGCGACTGGTTGAACGCTCCCCCCGCGATCCCGATGAACATCACCACAATCCCGAAGTGCACGACATACCCGCCATACCGCCGCGTATTGCGCCGCACCAGCAGTACCGTGGAAGCAAAGATGTTCTTGCCGGTCTGCGTCTTTACCACGCCAGCCCCCCGCAGGAACTCCGCCGTAATCGCCGTAATCACCCCCGCTGCCAACGAAAACGTGATCAGTGAGAATAGCTCTGCCTGCAGATCGTCCCCAGCATTCCACGGCCGAATCCCCACCACCAGGCACACGATCAACGTCACGCCCATCGCAATGCTCGGCAGAATGAAGTTCCGCCGAATCGACCGCAGCGAAGTCGACCGCCAGGCCAGCAGCGGTCCAATCCCAGTCAGAAACAGCAGAAACAATCCAATCGGAAGATTCACCCGGTTGTAGAACGGAGCACCCATCGTGACCTTCGTGCCCTGCACATACTCGCTCAAAATCGGAAAAAGCGTGCCCCAAAGCACCACGAAGCAAGCCACCAGAAGAATTAAATTGTTGAACAGGAAGCTCGATTCGCGGCTCACCAGCGACTCCAGCTTGTTCTCACTCTTCAGATGGTCCTTCTGTTTGAAAAACGTAAACAGGCACACCGCAAACACGATCACGATGAACGTATAAAACCAGTTGCCAATGTTGGAGGAGGCGAACGCATGGACCGAGCTCACAATGCCCGACCGCGTTAGCAGCGTTCCTAAAATAGTCAGCATGAACGTGGAGAAGATCAGCCACACGTTCCAGCTCTTCATCATCCCGCGCTTCTCCTGCATCATTACCGAGTGCAGAAACGCTGTTCCCGTAAGCCACGGCATCAGGCTTGCATTCTCCACTGGGTCCCAACCCCAGTACCCGCCCCAGCCCAGCACGCTATACGCCCAGTGCGCGCCCAGAAAGATTCCGCAGGTCAGAAACAGCCACGTCACCATCGTCCAGCGACGGGTAATGTGGATCCACTTCTCCCCCGGATACCGCATCATCAATGCGCCCAGCGCAAACGCAAAGGGAACCGAAAACCCAACATAGCCGAGATACAGCATCGGCGGATGAATCATCATCTCCGGATACTGTAGCAGCGGGTTCAGACCGAAACCATCCTGCGCCACCGGCCCCGGCTGAAGCGCAAACGGCGGGGCCGCAAAATTCAGTAGAGAGAGGAAAAAGACCTGGATAGCCGCCAGAATCACCGAAGCAAACGCCGTCAGCCGGACATCCACCCGGTGCCGCAACCGCAGCACAAAACCATACGCCGCCAGCAGCCACGCCCACAGCACCAGCGAGCCCTCCTGCCCAGACCACAACGCTGCAAACTTATAGCCAGCATTCAAGGTGCGATTGGTATGGTGCAGGATATAGGAGACGGAATAATCATTCGTAAAAGCCGCCCACACCAACGCAAAGGCCGCGCAGAACATCGCGATACAGCTACTGATCCCTGCCCGCCGCGCAGTCTCGCCCAGCCGCGAGGCTCCCGGGTCGATCCGGCCACCCCGTGTCCGCCACAAAGCTACGCTACCCATTACCAGCGTATAGACACTTAAAACTAGAGCCAGCAGCAGCGTGAAGCTGCCAAACTCAGGCATTGGATTCGATCCCATATTCCCTCTCCCCACATTCTCGCAGTACCCACAGGGAAGGGCAATAAGCCACCGTTTACCGCACCAATAAACCTCACGGTTCCAGTGGTGCCGCTACAGCGCGCCGCTGTTACCGGGCTTGCCCGGTCCGCATCAACCCAGCGACGCTCGAGAGCAGTATCTCAGGTGCCAGGGGCTTCATCCGGAACTGTACATTCAGCCCGGTGTACTCCATCTCCGCCTCTTCCAGCCCGCTAATCACCAGCACTGGTAGTTGGGGATGGGTCAGCCGAAGCTCCTGGACGAACACTGCGCCACTCATCTGCGGCATCATGTGGTCGGTGATCACCAGTCCGACTTCAACGGGAAATTCCCGGTTCTGTAATTGGTCCAGCGCCCGTCTCGGGTTCAGAACTGCAATCACAAAATAATCCGCGCGCCGCAGGATCTCCTGCCGGGTAGCCGCCTGGATAGCGTTATCGTCAATCAAAAGTACTGCTTGCGCCATCGTGGCTAGGCCTTTGGAGTTCTTCTTATGTATGGGTAGCAGACTGGCAGATCGCACCCGTCCAGACTTGCAGCTATCCGATGCGCGGCTTCAAGGCTGAACTTGGAACCCAGTCCCTGTAGAACTTGTGATGCAAATTCTGCACAGGTAGTTGACTGTCAGCAAGAAAAATCTTTGCTCCTCCCCGCAGACAAGGCGCTACTCCATCCAAACCCGGTGTGACCGGTCGCTAGACTCCTCCTGCTAAACGGTTTACAGTTCCCGCAGCGCAGTTGCAGCAACTACATCCGCACTCTAAAGGCTCACCGTGACACTCTCTTGGATCGACTGGCTCATCATGCTGGTCTACTTTGTCTTCGTTTTAGGCATTGGTTTTGCCCTCAAGCGCTACATGCGCACCAGCAACGACTTCTTTCTCGCAGGACGATCCATCCCCGCCTGGGTCTGCGGCCTGGCCTTCATCTCTGCCAACCTTGGTGCCCAGGAAGTCATCGGCATGGGCGCTTCGGGAGCGAAGTACGGCATCATTACCAGTCACTTCTACTGGATCGGTGCTATCCCAGCCATGGTCTTCGTCGGTATCTTCATGATGCCGTTCTACTACGGCTCCAAGGCGCGCTCAGTCCCCGAGTTCCTGCGCCTCCGTTTCGATGAGAAGACCCGCGCCGTCAACGCCTTCTCCTTCGCCATCATGACTGTCTTCTCCTCCGGCATCTCCATGTACGCCATGGCGCTGCTCATCCAGACCCTCGGTCTCTTTCACAACATCCTGCCGGACCAGTACATCTTCCACGTCTCCATCGTCCTGTCGGCGGTGATCGTCCTCGGCTACATCTTCCTCGGCGGTCTTACCAGCGCAATCTATAACGAAGTCCTCCAGTTCTTCCTCATCGTCGCCGGCTTCGCACCGCTCGTCTGGATCGGCCTTCGCAACGTAGGCGGCTGGCAGGGAATCAAGGCTACTCTCCCCGCCACCATGACCCATAGCTGGAGGGGAATGGCGCACGCCTCCACCAACTCCCTCGGCGTCGAGTGGGTCGGCCTCGCCATGGGACTCGGCTTCGTCCTCTCCTTTGGCTACTGGTGCACAGACTTCCTCGTCATCCAGCGCGCCATGGCTGCCGACTCCGAGGTCTCCGCCCGCCGCGTCCCCCTCATCGCTGCCATTCCCAAGATGTTCTTCCCCTTCCTGGTCATCTTGCCCGGCCTTATCGCCGTCACGGTTACCAGCAATATGGCAGGTGCAGGCCAGGGAGTCGGCAACTCCGCCTCCATCTCCAGCACCGCCACACCCGGCGTCAGCATCCCGCTCGATGAGGCCCATCCCCACGGAATCATCCCGGTTAAAGTCGATCCCATCTCCGGCAAAGCGGTACTCAACGCCAATGGAACCCCGGTCTATAACTACGACCTCGCCATCCCCATCATGCTGCTCCGCTTTTTCCCAACCGGTATCCTGGGTCTCGGTCTCACCGCACTTCTTGCAAGCTTCATGTCCGGAATGGCTGGCAATGTCACCGCCTTCAACACCGTCTGGACCTACGACATCTACCAGGCCTATATCAACAAGAAGGGCACCGACGCCCACTACCTCTGGATGGGTCGCATGGCCACTATCGGCGGTATCGTCCTGTCCATTGCCGCTGCGTACGCCGCAAAAAACTTCAATAACATTATGGACGCCCTCCAGCTCATCTTCTCGCTGGTCAATGCACCTCTCTTTGCCACCTTCCTGCTGGGCATGTTCTGGAAGAAGA
>JANYER010000099.1 GCA_025359825.1 Granulicella sp. | reverse complement strand
CTGGAGGTGCTGAAGGCTTCGGTGGGGGCAAGTGCGGAGGCGCATCGTGCGGATGCGGCGCGGGTGGGTCGGATGTTTCGGGCGCTGTATGAGTTGGAGAAGCCTACGATTGCGGCGGTGCATGGAGCGGCGGTGGCGGGCGGCACGGGGCTGGCGACGCTGTGTGACTTTACGGTGGCGAGCTTGGGGGCGAAGTTTGGATATACCGAGGTGAGGATTGGGTTTGTGCCGGCGCTGGTGGCGGCGTTCCTGGTGCTGCAGGTGGGAGAGAAGCGGGCTCGGGAGCTGTTTTTGACGGGGCGGATCTTTGGTGCTGAGGAGGGGCTGCGGCTGGGGCTGGTCTCGGAGGTGGTGGCTGTCGAGGGGCTGGAGGCGAGGGTTACGGAGTTGGCAGCTTTGTTGGCGGGGAACTCCCCCGAAGCGATGGGGGCGACGAAGCGGCTGCTGGTGGCGCAGAATCACGCCTGGCTGGATGCGGCAATTGCGGAGTCGATGGAGGCGAATGCGGTGGCGCGGGAGACGGGGGATTTTGCGGAGGGGATCGCGGCGTTTCTGGAGAAGCGGAAGCCGGTGTGGGGACGGTGAGGCATTTTGTCTGCGTCTAACGCAGTTTCAGTAAGGGCTTCCAGTAGTTGCGGGTGATGAGCGACTGCGGAGGGCTGCCACTGTTTTGCGGCTGGTTTACGCCGACTTACGGTTGGGGAGAGATGCCTATGCAGCATTTAGAGATGGTTGAGGATGAGGTTTCGGGGGAGATTCCTTACACTGAAGGAATGGCGAAACAGTGGATTGTGGATGCGGGCTTCAACGAGACGCGCGTTCGGGTGCGGTATGTGGAGACGGACCAGATGGGAGTGGTCTATCACGCAAATTATCTGGTGTGGTTCGAGGTGGGACGGGTGGAGTTTATGCGGCAGCACGGCTTTACCTATAAGCAGCTGGAAGAGGAAGAAGGCTGCATGATCGCGGTAGTTGAGGTGACGGTTCGGTACCGGGCCCCGGCGCGGTATGACGAGGAGCTTCTGGTGCAGACGCGGCTGGCAGCATCGCGCGGGAGCGTAGTCCGGTTCGCGTATCGAGTGCTTCGCGAGACAGACGGCACGGTGCTGTGTGAGGGTGAGACGGTGCATGTTGTGGTGGGACGAGATATGAAGAAACGCCGACTTCCGGAGCACTACGCGAAGAAGCTCGCGTCGCTGGACTTGTAAAAGATTGATTTTCAAGGAACGTCAATACTGGTGCATCGATTTTTATCCGGGGGAATCCTATCGCGCAGTGGGTCGGATTGGGGTAGCGGGCAGCGGTAGACTCGAACCAATAGAAGGCGATCCAGGAGAAGACTCATGAGCGAACAGGCGAAGAAGGTAGCGTTGATTTCTGGTGCGAATAAAGGCATTGGGCTGGAGACGGCCCGGCAACTGGGCAAGCTGGGGATTACAGTGCTGCTTGGGGCACGTGATCTGGAGCGGGGTGAGAAGGCTGCGGCGGAGCTGGCGGCGGAGGGGATCGACGCGCGGGCGGTGAAGTTGGATGTGGTGAATGCGGCCGACATTGCAGCAGTGGCGGCGAAGATTGAGAAAGAGTTCGGGGTGTTGGACATTCTGGTGAACAACGCCGGCGTGATGACCGAAGCGATGGCTGGGAACAAGACCAGCACGACGGAGGAAACGACGCTGCGGGACACGTTTGAGTCGAACTTCTTTGCCGTGGTGGCGGTGACGCAGGCGCTGTTGCCGCTGCTGAAGAAAAGTGAGGCGGGCCGGATCGTGAATGTGTCGAGCATCCTGGGCTCGTTGACGCTTCATGCAACGCCGGGGTCGCCCATCTCCAAAACGAAGTCGTTTGCGTACAACACGTCGAAGACGGCGCTGAACTCCTTTACGATCCACCTGGCGGACGAGTTGAAGAGGACGAAGATCAAGGTGAATTCGGCCCATCCGGGCTGGGTGAAGACCGACCTGGGAACGGATGCTGCTCCGATGAATGTGGTAGATGGCGCGAAGACCGAGGTGCAATTGGCGACGCTGCCGGAGAGTGGGCCTACGGGTGGGTACTTCCACCTGGGCGAGACATTGCCCTGGTAGGTTTCCCCGCTGTGGGAGATTTTAGCGCGAGCTTACAGCCCGCATCGGCGTGGCTGGGTTGAGCGTGGGGCATTGCCCCAGGCTAGATTAGCGCAGGCCTTCAGCCCGCTTTGTGTCTGGTTGTGCACTTGACTCGCTCTGTTCGGGTTTAGGCTTTCGAACGATTTTCGGCGGCCCAGTGAAGTCGGATTATAGAGCTAATGTGCGGGGCTTTATGTTTTCGCGGATGTAAGTAATGGTGGTTTCAAGCGGCGTTCCCGGCCCGAAGATGGCTGAGACGCCGCTTTGTTTTAATGCGGGTTGATCTTCATCGGGGATGGTGCCGCCGAGGACGAGGAGGATGTCTTCTGCGTGTTGCTGGCGGAGGAGCGCGGTGATGCGCGGGACGATGACGTTGTGGGCGCCGGAGAGGATGGAGAGGCCGATGCAGTCGACGTCCTCCTGGATGGCGGCAGAGACGATCATCTCGGGGGTTTGGCGGAGGCCGGTGTAGATGACCTCCATGCCAGCGTCGCGGAGGGCGCGGGCGATGATCTTTGCGCCGCGGTCGTGGCCGTCGAGGCCGGGCTTGGCTACGAGGACGCGGATGGGGGGCGTTGCCATGCGGGAAGTATACGACTGCGGGTGTGGGACTGGCTGGAAGTTCGCCGTGAGCTAGCTCTTGGTCTGGTTTGCCGAGGGGATGGAGGTGGTGCTGGTTTGTGCGGGACGAGTGCCGGAGAGATCGCGAGGCTGGTAGGAGGCGCGGGGTTCGAGGGTGCAGCGCCAGGCCTTGGCGTACTTCCAACTGACGTAGGTGGAATGGTAGAGGTGGAGCAGGAGTCCTTCGCGTCCGTCGAGGAAGCCGAAGCGGAAGATGTAATTTTTGAGGAAGGTGAGGTGGGGGACGGCGAAGATGTTCCAGTAGAAGGCGAGGGTGCCGCGGCTGGTGCGGCCACTCCAGCCTCCGGCGCTGCAGGCACGGCTCCGGGTGCGGTGGCTCCGCCTCCGGGCGCAGCCGCTTTACGCTTTCCGCTACGGCCAGAGCCGGAAAGATATGGCCTCCTGAACCACCGCCACTTACCACAACGCGCATAGCCCACTCCAATCACACATTAACCCCTAGATAAACATAATCAAGT
>JANYER010000040.1 GCA_025359825.1 Granulicella sp. | reverse complement strand
TCAACCGGAGGCGTACCCTGCTTCACCACATACACAAACGTTCCCTGCGATCCGGTCTGCAACGCCGCAGCCGGAACCACAATCGCGTTCAAGCGGTCCTGCAGAATCAGGCGCACATTTACAAACTGGTTCACAAACAAGGCACTGTCCTTATTATCAAAGACCGCCTTGGCCTTCACCGTACCGGTAGTCGTATCGATGGAATTGTCCAGCGTCAGCAGCTTGCCGGTCGCCAGACGTATCGAATTGGCGCGGTCATACGCCTCAACCGATAGTGTTCCGCCGCGCTTCATCACCGCCTGTACCTGTGGCAGCTGGTCTTCGGGAAGCGTAAAGATCACCGCGATCGGCTGCAACTGCGTTACCAGCATCAAGCCGGTTGCGTCGGAGGCATGAACGATATTGCCCGGATCCACTGTACGCAAACCCACCACACCATCGATTGGGGAAGAGATGCGCGTGTAGGCCAGGTTCACCTTCGCCGCCTGGATCGCTGCCTGATCGGATGCAATCGCACCGGCTGCTTGCCCCGCGCCCGCCACTTGCGACTGTGCGTTTTCCTTCGACACCACACCAGCATCGTAGAGAGCTTTATACCGCGAAGACTGCGCATCCGCGTTGGCTGCGGTCGCCTGATCTTTAATCAGGTTGCCCTGTGCCTGGGCCAGGGTCGCCTCGTAGGGACGGGGGTCAATCTGTGCCAGTAATTGGCCCTTCCGCACGGACTGGCCCTCGCGCACATTCACCTGGAGCAACTGGCCATCCACACGAGTCTTTACCGTCACGCTGTTATACGCGGTCACCGTTCCCAGTGCCGTCAGGTAGATCGGCATGGTCTTCTGCTCGACGTTCGCCACCATCACCGGTGTCGCACGGTCGCCCTGGCCGGCCTGCCGCGTGGTCTGCGTCGCCTGCTCCGCCGAATTACTACGGATCTTCCACACCGCTCCGCCAACTGCTGCCACCACCAGCACCAGCACGACCCACTTGGTCGCAGAGGAGCCCTTCCGCTGCTCCGGCTCGCCCTCAGGGCTGGGGTTACTGGACTGGGTCGATACCCTAGGGGGCTCGTGTTCGCTCAACTGTGCTGACGACATTGGGGCTTTCACCGTTTCTGAAAATTTTCGGATGGATATTTAGGCTTCTGAGTTTTACGTTCGGAAGACTTAGAATAAATGATAATGACGTTGGCCGCTTCCGGAGAGTTTCCAGTTTCCAACGCCGAAAACGCCAAGGTTGCAGGAATCGAGCTATAGAGGTCGATAATCGACGTTCCATCCCGGCCCAGCAACAAGAGGCCTTACCAATTTCGGCCCGCAAGACTCAGGCCAGCAGTACTGCTAGGAAGGACTTTTTCTTTGCCTAACTCGGCCACTTTACTTGAGAGCTCCGCCCTCCCTCCCCTCTGCGTCGACCTCGACGGCACTCTCGTCAAATCCGACACGCTCGTCGACTCCGCCCTCGCCCTCGCCCGCCATCACCCCGCACAACTCCTCCAGCTCCCCGGCTGGCTCCTGCAGGGCAAAGCCGCCCTCAAACGGCACATCACCGCCGCCGTCACCCTCGACGTCGCCCACCTTCCCTATAACCGCGAGCTCCTGCAGTTCCTGGAGCAGCAACGCGCCACCGGCCGCCCCATCTACCTCGCCACCGCCGCCGACTCCGTCCTCGCCCAGCGCGTCGCCGACCACTTGAGCCTCTTCACCGGCGTCCTGGCCTCCGACGGAACCCTTAACCTCGCCGGCAACAACAAGTTAGCCGCCTTCCGTGAGAAGTTCGGCGACCACTTCTCTTACATCGGCAATGCTCTCCCCGACGCCCCCCTCCTCCAGCATTGCCAGCAGCCGATGGTGGCCAACCCAACCGCAGCCCTGCGCTCCGCTCTCCGTGCAGCTAAAGTCACCCCCGTCCGAGCCTTCATCGAGCAGATCTCCCCCCTCAAAGCCTGGGCCAAGGCCCTCCGCCTCCACCAGTGGGCGAAGAACGTCCTCATCTTTCTCCCCTTACTGCTCGCCCACGCCTGGAACCGCGGCCTCATCGCTGCCGCCTGCGTCGCCTTCCTCAGCTTCGGCCTCTGCGCCTCCGCCACCTACATCGTCAACGACCTGCTTGATCTCGACGCCGACCGCCAGCACCCCCGCAAACGCCGTCGCCCCTTCGCCTCCGGAGACCTCTCCGCCATCACCGGCGTCGCTGTCGTCCTCCTTTTCCTGATTGGGGCGTTCCTGCTCGCCCTGCTCGTCCCCCGCGTCGTAACCGCCCTCTCCCCCCTGCACGGGCTGCTTGCACCCTACAAATTCGTCCAGTGGCTGCTGATCTACCTGGTCACCACCCTGGCTTACTCGCTTCGGCTCAAACGCGCCGTACTGGTGGACGTCATCGTCCTCTCCGGCCTCTACACCATCCGCATCCTCGCCGGTTCTGCCGCAACCGGTGTTGAAGTCTCCACCTGGCTCGGTGGATTCAGCATCTTCTTCTTCCTCTCCCTGGCCTTCGTCAAACGCTTCGCCGAGCTCGAAAGCCTCCGCGAGCGCGGCGGCGAATCCGTCAAAGGCCGTGGCTACCACGTCGCCGACATCGAGCAGCTCCGCAGCTTCGGCTCCGCCTCGGGATATGCCTCGGTCGTCGTCCTCACCCTCTACATCTCCAACCTGGCCGCCGCCCAGCTCTACCACCACACCAACCGCCTCTGGCTGTTGGTACCGGTCCTGCTGCTCTGGCTCAGCCGCCTCTGGCTCCAGGCCTCCCGTGGTCTGCTGCACGAAGACCCCGTCGTCTACGCCATCACCGATAAACGCTCCCTCCTCCTCGGCTTGCTGGTGGTCATCGTCGTCCTCATCTCCCTCTAGTCCGATACCGAGAGGCAGTCACTCGTCATTTACTCTTAAAAGCAAGCCATCATGAACGAAGCCATCCCCCAACTCCTCACCTACGACGAGCCCGCCCTCGAAGCCGCCTTCGCCACCCTCTCCCAGGAGGTCCGCACCACCGCCGCTGAGACCGCCGCCGATCCCGAGGCCTTTCGCCTCCACTGGCTCGGCCGCAAGCAGGGCCGCCTCAAGCTCATCAGCGACGCCTGGCTCAAATCCGTGCCCGGCGAAGCACGCAAGCCCCTCGGCATCCGCTTCAACCAGCTCAAGCAGCAGATCGAAGCCGCCCTCGAAGCACCCGCTGCCGTAGCCACTGCCGCACCCGTACAGGGAATTGACATCACCCTCCCCGGCACTGGCCGCGCCCCCGGTATCCCGCACCCGCTGCTCAAGACCATGCACGAGATCGTGGCCGTCTTCCATCACCTCGGCTACAGCACCAACCTTGGCCCGCAGGTGGAGTCCGACTTCTACAACTTCGAAGCGCTCAACTTCCCCCCTAACCACCCCGCGCGCGACACCCAGGACACCCTCGTCATCGCCAACCAGCAGTCCCGCCCATCGCGGGACCGCCTGCTGATGCGCACCCACACCAGCCCCGTCCAGATCCGCACCATGATCGACCAGGCCCCACCCGTCCGCATCGTCATCCCCGGCAAGGTCCACCGCAACGACGCCGCCGACGCCACGCATTCGCCCATCTTCCACCAGGTCGAAGGCCTCTGCGTCGATACCAACATCACCTTCTCCGACCTCAAGGGCACCCTCGACCACGCCATGAAGGCCCTCTTCGGCTCGGCCGTAAAGACCCGTTTTTTCCCCAGCTTCTTCCCCTTTACCGAACCCAGTGCCGACGTCCAGATCTCCTGCATCTTTTGCAATGGCAAGGGCTGCCGCAAGTGCAAACACTCCGGCTGGATCGAACTCCTCGGCTGCGGTATGGTCGACCCTGCCGTCTTCGCCGCCGTAGACGAGCAGCGCATTGCTCAGGGCAAGCCCGCCGCCTACACCCCCGAAAAGATCACCGGCTTCGCCTTCGGCATGGGCGTAGAACGCATCGCCATGATCCAGCACGGCATCTCCGACATAGGCCACTTCTACTCCGGAGACATGCGCTTCCTGGAACAATTCGCGTAGCCTAGTTTGCGCAGTAAGCACGGGAAATCCGCTTTAACTCTTTGTCGCGGACAGGTGTGATCTGCACGATGGCTGTCATCCACATTTCGGAATCTGACGCGATCCGCGACTTCGCCAACGTCCTAGCCCAGGTTTGTGCAGGCTCAGAGGTCATCATCGATAGCGATCTCGCTCCCGTTGCAGTGCTTGTTCCGTCAACAGAACGAAGCACTCAGCCCGATGCTGGTCACGACGCGTGGTTTCGCTCAATGGTTCACGAGGCGTTGGATGATACCCGTCCAGATACGCCCAGCGAAGAGGTGGAACTTCACTTCGCCGAACGCCACGCTGCATCTCGACTCAAGTCCGCCAATTACTCCAGATGAATTTGAAGTGGGCAGCCACAGCGATCTCGGCACGGCAACATTTAGACTAGAAGCCGTCCATCATGAAGATTCTTACCTCCTGGCTCCGCCACTACCTGCCCACTATTCCCGTCGATGATATACAGCTCGCCGAAGACCTCACCCTGCGCGGCATCGCCGTTGAAGGTGTCCATACTCTCACCAGCGGCCACCTCTTTGAGATGGACATTACCACCAACCGCGTCGACGCCATGAACCACTACGGCATCGCCCGCGAGGCCGCCACCATCTACGACCTGCCGCTCGCGCCTCTCGACGTCAGCCTCAGCGCGACCCCCACCGGTCAGCCCTTCGCCGTCCGCATTGATGCCTCGGCTGAAGCGCTCTGCGGCCGCTTCACCGCGCAGGTCCTCCGCGACGTCACCATCGCCTCCAGTGCCGGCCTCATCGCACACTTCTTCAGCCTCCTCGAGCAGAAGCAGATCTCCAACGCCGTCGACGCCAGCAACTTCACCCTGCTTGGCATGGGCCATCCAACCCACGCCTTCGACCTCGATAAAATCGTCGGCGGAATCGTCGTCCGTCTCGCCCACAAAGGCGAGACGATCAAACTCCTAGACGGCACTGAACGTACCCTGGAAGCCGACGACCTTGTCATCGCCGACCACGAAAAAGCCCTCGGCATCGCCGGAGTCATGGGCGGCTGGGACACCATGATCACCCCGGAGACGAAGAACATCCTCGTCGAGGCCGCATGGTTCGACCCCGCCAGCATCCGCCGCAGCAGCCGTCGCCACCTCCTCCACACCGACGCCTCCCACCGCTTCGAGCGTGGCGCAGACTTCAACGCCTGCCCCGTCGCCAACGCCCTCGTCTCGCAGCTTATCCTCACTGCCGGCGGCCATGCTGAAGGCACCCTCATCGACCTAGTCTCCCCCCAGATCGCTGCGCGCACCGCCTCTCGCCCGGCCATCAACGTGTCCGTCAAACAAGTCCAGCGTCACCTCGGCACCACCCTCGCCGACACCGCGGAAGGCTCCGCCCTCACCCCAGAACTGGTCCGCCAGTACCTTACCGCCCTCGGCTGCACGTTGACCCAGGGCTCCGAGGCCGCGACCCTCGCCGCCCTCAATCGCGATCCTCAGGTAGGCGGCGTCGTATCTGCCCAGGCCATCCCCGCAGACGTGTTTGAGGTCCAGCTCCCCTCCTGGCGTCTCGACCTGGAGCGCGAGATCGACCTCATCGAAGAGATTGCGCGCGTCTACGGCTACAACCGCTTCGCCAACACCCTACCCACCCCCGGCATCGTCATCGCCCATCCCACCGCCGCCGCAGAGGCCGCCGTCCGCACCCGTCTTCTCGCGCTGGGCTTCTCGGAGTCCATCTCCAGCACCTTCGCCTCGCAGGCCGAGAGCGACCTCTTCTACACCGAAGCCCAGCAAGCCGGCAGCAAGTCCACCATCCCCATGGAAAACCCTCTCTCCGAAGAGGCTTCGCTGCTCCGTCCCACCCTGATCCCCGGCATGGTCACCATGCTCAGCCACAACCTCAACCGCGATGTGAAGGAGGTCCGCCTCTTCGAGCAGGGCCAGACCTTCACCGGCACGACCAACGCCGTAACCGAGTCCGCGCAGCTCTCCATCGGTCTTACTTCAGCCCACCCGCAGGCCGCGCCACCACTCCAAATCGCGGCTGACGCCCCCATCTTCGAGCTCAAGGGTGCCATCGAGTCCGTCCTCTCCCTCTTCACCCTACCTGCCGCCGTCACGTTCACCACTGCGGCTCCAGCATGGCTCCAGCAGGGAAGGGCCGCCACCGCCAGCATCGGCTCCAACCCCATCGCCTGCTTCGGCGAGCTCGCCCAGGTCGAAGCCACCAGGCGCAAGCTCCGCCAGCCCCTCTTCCTCGCCCAACTCGACCTCGCAACGCTTTACACCTTTCCGCTCAAGAGCGTCCTCGCCCACGACCTCTCCCGCTATCAGGTCGTCGAGCGCGACTTCTCCTTCACGTTCCTTGATGCCGTGAAGTGGGGCGAGATCGCCACCGCCATCCACGCCCTCAACATCCCGGAGCTGCAATCCCTCACCCCCGTTGAAGTCTGGCGTGACGCGAAGAAGTACCCTGGCGTCTACTCCCTGCTGGCTCGCACCGTCTTCCAGTCCCACGACCACACGCTGCGCGAAGACGAGCTCACCCAGTGGCAGACGCAGATCATCGCCACCCTCACCAGCCTCGGCGGAACCATCCGCGCCTAAGGTATCAAGCTCTCGTGCTTACTCGAAGAACGTAACGCAGACACCGTTGGGATCGATGGTTGCAAACTCGGTCGTACCCCACGGCTTGCGTTGCAGCGTTCCATTCGGATGCAGCACCCCGCCACGCTCCTCGTACTCTTTGCAAAACGCTGCAACTCCATCCACTCGAATCCGCAGCATGGTCTGGTCGCCGACGATGCGGGCCAGTGCAGCGTCACTCATCTCGGCCAGATGCAGCTCCGCTCCACCCCTGCGAATCCCGGCATAGCGCGGTGGTGTCGCGTCGCGAAAGGTTTCTTCAAACCCGCAGATCGTCGTCCACCACTGGAGCGATACAGCGGTGTCGGCCGCGGGCAGCACAGGAATAGCGCTTTGCAGGGTCGGCTTCATGCCAGCAGCATAACCGATGACAGACCCGATTGGCGTCCGTGCAGTTGCCTCACGTCCACACACCTGCATCCAGATAGATTCTACTTCTCACTCCATGTCCGAAAATCCACGCCTTGCGCGTCTATACTTCAAGCAGATATGAGTACAGCAACCATTAGCGCCAACATCAGTGCGGACGAGTTTCAGGCCCTTGAGCAGAAAGTCCTCCGTGCCGTAGAGATCGTCAAACGCGAACGCGAAGCCCGCGCCACCGCCGAAGCCGAAGTAGCCTCCCTCCGCGCCCAGCTCGCAGAACAAGCCGAGAGCCAAAGCACAGCCCAGACCCAGCTCAACACCCTCAATCAAGAGCGCGACGCAGTCCGTCAGCGTGTCGAGAAGATGCTGCAACAGATGGACGAACTCCTCTAATATTCTCCCCGCAAGGAGTACCAGATGGACGAACGCGCCGAGCAGATTCAAACGCCCACCCAACCCGCAGCATCCGAGTCACTCGACCCCATGTCTGAAGCCACCCTCGAAGCCCAGTCCATCAGCGTAGACATCTACGACCAGACCTACCATCTCCGCGGCACCGACACTGCCTACATCGACTCCCTCGCCCGTTCCGTCGACGCCAAGATGCGCGCCGTCTCCGCCCACGGCGGCACTGTTGACTCCCTCCGCGTCGCCGTCCTCGCGGCCCTCAACATTGCCGACGAACTCGCCACTCTCCGCCAGCGATACGACTCGCTCGCCGGCAGCGTAACCCAATCCCAGACCTCCCTCCGCTCCCGCGCTGGTTCCCTCGCCGGAATGCTCGACGAAGTCCTCGAAGACCGCAAAGCGGGCTAATTTTTTAACCTGCTCAACCACGAAGACGCATCCATACACGCCTCGCCTCAAGAAAACTGTTGAACTTTCTTCCAACTCCAACGATGATGAGGTCTCGCTCAGACCTGTAGTCCTTGGAGTTTCTTATGCTGCGTTCTGCCTCCTGCCTGCTCATCCTGGTATTCGTCGCCACGCTCACCTCGCCCGCGCAGGCACCCTCCCCGGACTACAAGACCAACCCAAAGTTCATCGCTGCCACCAAAGAGGCTAGGGAATCGCTCAACCGCCGAATGTACGTCTTCGCTGAAGATGCCTACAAGAAGGCCAACAAGATCGCGGAGGGCCAGGACGCCGCCACTCTCAAGTCCCTGTACGACCTTCAGAACGATCTCGGCAAATTCAAGGATGCTGTAGCTACCGCCATGCAGATGGAAGCGGTTGCCACATCACCTTCCGCTAAGGCGACGGCCCAGGTCAATCGCGGCATCTCTCTCTACAGGCAGGCAGGAGAGAAGAATAAAGGCGACTCACTGCAAGCCGCGGACGCTGCCTTCAAAGCCGCCCTGGAGACCGATCCGAAGAACGCGACAGCCCACTTTCTGGACGGAAAGATCCTTGCCCGTTTAGGCCAGACCGACGCAGCTGCACAGCAGTTCAAAGAGTGCTTGTCCTGCATCTCCCCCAACGATCCCAGCTACCTTCGTACCCAGCG
Source organism: Granulicella sp. (assembly GCA_025359825.1). Lineage (GTDB taxonomy): Bacteria > Acidobacteriota > Terriglobia > Terriglobales > Acidobacteriaceae > Edaphobacter. The sequence goes on along the minus strand of JANYER010000040.1, from coordinate 4,094 downwards.
CTTCGCTGAGAATCCTGCGCTCTCCACCGCAAAGTTTGCACCACCCGTTCAGGTCGTCGCTCTGGACGGCACCAAGTTCAATCTCGATGCCATGGGCGGTCGCGTCGTTCTCATCGACTTCTGGGCCACCTGGTGCGGCCCCTGCAAGGAAGAGCTGCCTCACCTCAAAAAGATAGCCAAGGAATTCGCCGGCCAGCCCCTGGTCATCATCAGCATCAGCTGGGATGCAGACGAGACTAAGTGGAAAGACTTCATCAGCAAGAACGACATGACCTGGGTGCAGTACCGCGATGCCAACCATCAGTTGAGCAAGAACTTTGGCGTCGAAGCCATACCGCATTACTTCACTATCGATGCCGACGGCGTTCTCACCGCAGAGATGCTCGGCTCCGGCTCCGACGTGGAAGGCAAGCTGAAAAAGCTCATCGCCAAAGCCAAAGCACGCCCCGCTACGACCACCGCCGTTGCGGCTGCGGGGAACTAAGGAATTATTCAGCTCATCCACAGCCCCGCTTGCACTTCCAACCCGCCCCGGTTAGCATCCAATCAAGTAACCGGCCTGCAAAGCAGGTGCGCGACCCACGCAGGTTGAACCAATATTCATTGAACAGGGGCCTGGCTCGTATACATGGTTCGGTGTGCTGTCCTCCAGTCAGGAACGCCTAAAGAACCACGGCTTGGTCCCGCCGTCTTAGACGGGTTCACCTGCGACTCGACGCACGGCCCAGCGGGTCGGTTCCTTACATAAAAAGACAAGAGAAGGCATGTGCCGTTGTCTTGTCTTGTTGTTGTCTTTCTTCTATCCCATCCATTAAATTGTCATCCTGAGCGAAGTGGTTCGCGCATCATGCGAACCACGAAGTCGAAGGACCTGCAGTTGTTTTGTCGCTGCATCTCCTCCTCCATCAGCCCTCAGCGTGCATCCGCGTAAAATCAACTCAGCTCCATGCACCCGACCCTCCTTCATCTCGGCCGCTTCGTCCTGCCCACCTTCGGAGTCCTCGCCGCCGCTGGCCTCATGCTGGCCCTCTCGCTCTCTCTCCGCACCGCCGCGCTCATCCGTATCGATCCTGAAGCCCTCTGGAACGCTGGCCTCTTCGCCATCCTCTCCGCACTGGTCTCCTCCCGCCTGCTGCTCATCCTGTCGAACTTCAAGAGCTTCCTCGACTACCCCCTCATCCTCCTCGCCCTGCCATCCCTCACCGCCACTGGAATCCTGCTTACCCTCATCGCGACGTTGATCTACCTCCGTCTCAAGCACCTCCCTCTATTCGCCGTGCTGGACGCCTGGGCTCCCTGTGCCACCCTCACCTGGGGTTTTTTAGCTTTGGGACACTTCGCCGAAGGCAGCGACCCCGGCCTCCCCTCCACCCTGCCCTGGAAGGTCCTCTCCCCCACCGGCGGAGCCTATCTGCACCCCATCGCCCTCTACGCTGCGCTGGCCGCCGCCATCCTCACCGCCGCCGCCTACCTCTTTCTCCGTAAACACCCCCAGCCCGGCCAGACCATCGCCTTCACCCTCGCCGCCGCTGGAGTCACCCAGTTCCTGCTCACATTCCTGCGCCACCCTAGCTTCGCGTCGGACATCAGCCCCGTCTTCAACGTCCTCGATCCCATCCAGTGGGTATCCTTAGGGATGGTTCTCACCGCGGGCGTCCTCTACATCCAGACCGTTCCCATCCCCTTGCAGTCCCAGCCCTTAGAAACACCGGAGCACCATGCCCTCTAAGAACATGCTCCCCAAAGGCCAGCGCCACCACTCCGTCCGCGCCGAGTACCGCGCCACCCGTGGCGTCGAAGAACCTACCCCCATCCCCGTTCCCGTCCTCGAGCTTGAAGATGACTCCGATCCCGACCACGATCCAGCCACAGCGATCCGCAGCTTCATCGCCGATCCTGCCGCCGCCGGTCTGCGCATCGACCAATACCTCGCCCAGGCCATCCCCGACATCTCCCGCGCCCGCGTCCAGCTCCTCATCGAGTCCGGCCAGGTCCGCGTCAACGGTCTGCCCTCCAAGCCAAAGAACAAGCTCCTCGGCGGCGAAGCCATCGAGATCAAAGGCGCACCCCGCCCCGAGCCGCTCCACGCCTTCCCAGAGAACATCCCTCTCGAAATCCTCTACGAAGACAAACACCTCGCCGTCATCAACAAGCCCGCCGGAATGATGGTCCACGCCGGCTCCGGCGCGACGGACGATGTCCGCAACCACGGTACCCTGGTCAACGCCCTCCTCTACCATCTCAACGCCCTGTCCGAGGTAGGCGGCGAGCTCCGCCCCGGCATCGTCCACCGGCTCGATAAGCAGACCTCAGGCATCATCCTCGTCGCCAAGGACGACTCCACCCACCGCAAGCTCGGCGAGATGTTCTCCCTCCGCCGCGTCGCCAAGACGTACCTCGCTCTGGTCCACGGCCACGTCCCCAAAGACGACACCACCATCAACCTCCCCATCGCCCGCGACCTCATCCGTCGCATCCGCATGACCACCCGCCGGGCCGACGGACGCACTGCCGTCTCCCACGTCCACGTCATCGAACGCATCGACTCCATCTACGGCCCATTCACCCTGGTCGAGGTCAAGATCGAGACCGGACGCACCCACCAGATTCGCGTCCACATGCAGTCCCTCGGACACCCCGTCGTCGGCGACAATCTCTACGGCGCACCCCACAACATCCCCAACGCGGCTGACTCCGACGCACCCCTCTCGCTCGATCGCAACTTCCTCCACGCCGCGCATCTCTCCTTCGCGCACCCCCAGACCGGCAAGCCCATGGACCTGGAAGCGCCACTCCCGCCCGAGCTGCAGGCCCTCCTAGCCACGATAAAAGATGCTCCCCCCGCCACCCCTTCTGCCACCCCCTCCGCACCTCGTACCCGGATTCGGTAGAATCAATCCGTGAATCTTCTTCTTCGCTCCCGCATCGCTACGCCGCTGGCTACAGCTTCAACCGCTCTCTGCATTCTCCTCAGCGCGCACTCTGCATTTGCTCAGAGTGCTTCGGCAGCAGCACCCACGAATCGCACAGCCAGCCAGCTTCTTGCGCAGAACGATCCTCAGACCGTCGTCGCCCCGCCGACCACGCTGACCCCGGCCACCGCAGCCCCGCAGGTTCCCGCGCAGACTCCTGGCCCCACCCAGCCCGACACCCAGGCGCCTCTGCCAGATGCCTCCGGCGATCAGCCGACCACCACCATCGTCGTCCGCACCAACGAAGTCAATCTCATCTTCACCGTCACCGACAAGAAGGGCCGCTTCATCACCGGCCTCAAGCGCGAGAGCTTCGGCCTGCTCGACAACGGTCGCCCACAACTCGCAGTCAAGGACTTCAAGCAGCAGACCAATCTGCCCCTCCGCGTCGGCATCATGCTCGATACCTCCAGCTCCATCCGCCAGCGTTTCCAGTTTGAGCAGGACTCCGCCATCGAGTTCCTCCTCCAGGTTCTCCACATCAACGACCGCGCCTTCGTCGAAGGCTTCGACATCCAGACCGACATCGCCCAGGGCTTCACCAATAACGTAGACCTGCTCAACCAGGGCATCCGCAAGCTCCGTCCCGGCGGCGGTACCGCCCTCTTCGACGCCCTCTACAAGACCTGCCACGAGCAGATGCTCACCCTCCGCGAGTCCGGCTCCGTCCGCCGCGCCCTCATCCTCCTCTCCGACGGAGACGACAACTACTCCCGCGCCCTCCAGAACGACGCCATCAAGGAGTGCCAGCGCGCTGAGACCATCGTCTACTCCATCTCCACCAACGTCAGCCCCAGCAAAGACAAAGGCGACGAAGTCCTCAAAGCCATCTCCGAAGCCACCGGAGGACAGGCCTTCTTCCCCACCAAGATTGAAGACGTAGCCACCGGCTTCCACAACATCGAAGAAGAACTTCGCAGCCAGTACTCGCTCGTCTACACCCCCGCCAACTTCAAGTTCGACGGCTCCTTCCGCACCATCTACCTCCAGGCCACCGACCCCCGCTACAGAGTCCGCGCCCGTAAAGGCTACTTCGCCCCTAAACCCTAGCAACGCCCTGCTACAGCTCTCCTTGAGGCCCTCCACCAAAGCCCGTCATCCCGAGCGAAGTCGAAGAGCCTG
>JANYER010000027.1 GCA_025359825.1 Granulicella sp. | reverse complement strand
CGTTCGGGCCGATGGTGCAGTAGGGCCCGATGGAGCAGGAGTCGGGAACGTGGGCACCGTCGGAGACGATTGCAGTGGGGTGGATGCTCACGCGGTGGGAGTCTCAGGAGCAGCGGCGGGAGGCGTGTCGACTGGTGCCTCGGTGACGACTGACTTGGCGGGGCGGGGTACGAGCTGGCACATGATGGTGGCCTCGCAGGCAACCTTGCCGTCTACTGTGGCGATGCCAAGCATCTTCACCGCGCGGCTGCGCCATTGCACGACGGTAACTTCAAAGCGGAGCTGGTCGCCGGGGACTACGGGGCGGCGGAAACGGGCGTTCTCGATGCCGGTGAAGAGCATCAGGCGCTCGGCGCGGTCGGGGAATTCGGTGAGCAGTAGACAGCCGCCGGCCTGGGCGATGGCCTCGATGATGAGGACGCCGGGCATGATGGGGAAGTCGGGGAAGTGGCCCTGGAAGAAGGGCTCATTCACGGTGACGTTCTTATAGGCGATGATGCGCTGCTTGCGCTCAATCTCCAGTACGCGGTCGATGAGCAGGAAAGGGTAGCGGTGAGGCAGCAGGGCCATGATCTGGCCGATGTCCATGACCGGCTGCGACACAGTCTTGAGGGTCTTCTCTGCGGAGGCTTCAGGGGTGGTGGCGGCTGCTTTCGATTCTTCACTCATGGCAGTGATGAGTATAAATGTCCGGCTGGAGTTTTCACTTCAGCCGGACATTCCAGCCCTAGGCGGCAGGTGCGGGTGGGGGTAGCTGGGCGGTCGGGGTGGAGAGGGAGATTTCCAGCTCCTCGGGGGTCATATCGACGGCGATGTCGGCGAAGAGCGGGGTGGTAAGGTAGCGCTCGCCGGTATCGGGCAACATGCAAAGGACGGTGGAGCCCTTGGGTGCGGCCTCAGCGACGCGGAGTGCCCCGGCGAAGGTGGCTCCGGAGCTGATGCCGACGAAGAGGCCTTCCTGGAGGGCGAGTTGCTGGCTCCACTTCATCGCATCGGGGTTGGTGATGCGCAGGATTTGGTCGATCTTGTAGGTGTTGACGGCGTCCTGGGCGAGCTTGGCGATGAAGTCTGGCGACCAGCCCTGCTGGGGATGTGGCGTCCAGGCGGGATGGCTGGCGGAGGGGGTGCCGTCGGGGTTTGTGGGCTGGGGCTCACCGCTGGAGAGCATGGGAGCGGCGTCGGGCTCGCACACGACGATCTTGGTCTCGGGGCGCTTCTCGCGGAGGACGCGAGCTACGCCCTTCAGCGTGCCGCCGGTGCCGAAGCCGGTGACCCAGTAGTCGAGGGACTGGCCTTCAAAGTCGCGCAGAATCTCCTGCGCGGTGGTGTTGGAGTGCATGTCGGCGTTGGCTTCGTTGGAGAACTGGTTGGTCATGAACCAGCCGTGCTTCTCAGCGAGCTCGACGGTTTTGTTCAACATGCCGGTGCCGCGCTGGGCGGGTGGGGTGAGGATGACCTTCGCACCGAGGAATCGCATGAGTTTGCGGCGCTCGATCGAGAAGGACTCCGCCATGGTAACGACCAGCGGGTAGCCTTTTTGCGCGCAGACCATAGCAAGGCCGATGCCGGTGTTGCCGCTGGTGGCTTCGACGACTGTCTGGCCGGGCTTCAAGGCACCGGAGCGCTCGGCCGCCTCGATCACGCCGAGGGCGAGACGGTCTTTGACCGAGCCGAGTGGATTGAAGGCTTCCACTTTGACGTAGAGGTTGATGCCGGCGGGCGCGAGCTTGTTAATGCGGACGACAGGAGTATTGCCGATGGTCTCAAGGATGTTGTTATACAAGCGCGACATCAAGGTGCTCCTTAAAAATCGTTCTATGGCGCAAAACGTCAAACATTCTGACTTAGGGACATCATCTTGGTTTACGGGCGAGTGCGCAAGGGTAGAGCCGTGTATTTATCAAGCTAGCGATAATTCGTCCGTCTCACTTATGAACGTAGATTCGATAGGCCGAGGGATGGAATGGCTTCCCTTCCCATGCCTGCATTTTTGCAGGGCTGCGTTCTACGAAGACGAAGTAGTTCTTATGCAGTTCCTCTGCCAATAGAGGCCACTCGCTCGTCTTGTCGAGATTCGGATTGCCATTGGGATAGACCTGATCGGTGACGATGAAGACGGAGGGCGGGTTCTGGTGGATTTGGGTTAGGAAACGCTCTCTCGATGCAGCAACGACTCCATCCTTCTCGGGATTGAAGAGAAATTCGTCATACATCAATCCGGTGCTCTGTACTAACCGCATTTCGTACAGCACACGAAGGCATCCAGCGAAGGTATCGAGACATTGGACTCTACGGTCCAAGGCAGGTCCGCCCAAAGAGCCGAGGTCTTGTCGGAGCATCTGGCCGAAATCATCCTGGGTGCCATCGTAGGCGAGTGCTTTTGCTGCGGAGACCGGTGCGAGTACGAAACAACCGTAAAGAATCGTCAATCCTGCCACTATTCGCGGCCAATGCGCTTTTTGAAGCGCGTCAGTTAAGAGGAGGGCGACGAGCAAGAGAGTGAATATCTCGAAAGGATAACGCTGGTAGGAGTATCCCTTGCCTTGTACGAAGTAACTGAACGCACCGGCGAGTGAGCCGAAGAGCAGAGCGGAGTATTCCCAGTTTTTGAATAGATTTAAAGAGACCGGTACAAGAACAAGTGCCCCGACTATTAGAGGGAGTGTTTGCGAGGTCAGGTGTGCGAGCAAGGTGCCGTAGCCGAGGCGTCCCAGCGAAGCATGGTAGCGGACTAAACCCTGCATCATGTCGAAAAAAGCACCGGTGCTGTGCCATTCGGCAAGGAAGGCAGCCGTGATGCAAAGGGGAATCAAAAAGCCCGCCCCCCAGAGAATGAAGTGGACTTTGATCGGTGTGCGCCTCTTCTTCAATTCCCGGATCGACATGAGAAGGATGCCGATTGCAATTGGGATTGCAACAGGCTTCACAAGAATGGCGAAGCTCGCCAGGATGCCGGAACAGAAGACGGGAAGCCGTCTTCCGGATCGAAACGCGAGAAATACAAGTGCATAGGAGAGCAGCATGGCAACTGCGATGGTCAGGTCGCGCTGGCCTGACTGCGTGATGCCATCCCGCGCATGAATCATGCCGAAGAGTGAAGCGGCAAACACGCCAGCGAACCAGTCGTAAGGCAGGGTCATGACGAGCGTCGCGATGAAGGTGCTTAGGATCAGTGCGATATCAAAGATATGCCAGGCGACTGCCCCAGCCCCGAGAGTCCGGATGACAGCCCAGTCTACGAAGTAGGTGCCGGGCATATTGATCTCTTGCAGTTCGCGGTATGGTGCGTTGCCGTGGGAGATAAGAAAGACTGTGTAGTGCATCAGGCTGGCGTCACCGACGAGGGGCCAACCGATGATTCGCGCGAACAGCCGCAGGAGGCACACAACTAAGAGGAGCGACAACACCCATTCGATGGTTCGGATTCGCTTGCTGGTCGCATGTGCTGATGGTTCAGCCATCTGGTCATTCTAATAGGCCGTTGCATACTCGACCCGATGTGACGTTCGGCCATCGCTTAATAAAATGATTACTGCTTCTTTTTCAGCAGATTATCGGGGTTGAAGAGGGCTGGGGAGAGGCTGGAGTTGTACTCCACTTTGGTGAAGTAGCGTTGGCTGCTCATATCTCCGTTGTGATAGCGGGTGAGGGTCATGGCGGTGGGGAGGCCCTGGAAGGTGTGGTAGTCGTCGTACTCTTCCACGTCTTCGTCGTGGTCTTTGAACTGTACGTTGCGCCACTCAAAGGTGCGACGGAGCGGGAGATGGGTGGAGGCTTCGAGTTCGATGGTGACGGCGTCGTTGTTGGCGGAGAGGACGGTGACCTTCTCGGCCATGCGGCGCTCAACCATGGAGGTGCCCTCGGCGATGACGACCACTCCGGGCTGTTTGAGCCAATCGTGGATGACGCTTTCGATGGAGTGGCTGCGGCGGCGGAAGTAGTCTTCGACCTGCTCCTTGGGGAGCGGCAGGCGACCCTTGAAGGTGACTTCGTAGCCCTGGTTATCGACCCAGATTTGGACGATGTCGATCTTCTTTCCGGGGAAGAGCATGCTCTTATCGGTGATGAAGCCGATGCGCTCGGCGTCAGGCCTTCCATACAGGGCGAACTGGCGGTTGCTGGAGAACTCGACGTTGTTGCCGTTGGGTGCGCCACGGAAGAAGGCGGCGGAGCGTCCGCGGACGGTCATGTCCTTGCGATTGAGCCAGGCGTCTCCGCCGAGTGCTGCGACCATCTGGTCGAGCAGGATGCGGCCGCGCTGCTCCTGGGTCTGACCGGAAGGAAGGGCGGGGGCGGCGCTGGGGAGGTCGGACGCCTGGGCGTGGGCGTAGATGGGGGCTGCGAGTGAGAGGGTGAGGACGAGTGCTGCGAGTTTCATGGGTGCTCCGGTGGGGCAATTTGCTCTAGCCGACGAGGACGGCTCCGCCGTTGACGTTGAAGATCTCTCCGGAGATGAAGCCGGCGAAGGGGGTACAGAGAAAGAGGATGGGGCCGGCAATCTCGTTGGGATGGGCGGGGCGGCCTACGGGTATGAGCGACATCACCTTCTTGGACGTTTCGGGGTCGCTGAGGGCAGCGGCGGACATCTCGGTGGCGACCCAGCCGGGAGCGACGCAGTTGCAGAGGATGCCGTCGGGGGCGAGCTCAGAGGAGAGGGACTTGGTGAGGGAGATGAGGGCGCCTTTGCTGGCGGCGTAGTCGGCGTGGAAGGCCTCGCCGCGCTGGGCGGCGGTGCTGGCGACGAGGACGATGTGGCCGCGGGGCGCTGCGGTCGCTGGGTGGGACTGGAAGTGTGCGGGCGTTTCCTTGAAGTGGGCTGTCGCCGCTTGAACTAGGCCGAAGACGCTATCGAGGTTGGTGGAGAGCGTGGTGCGCCACTGGTCGCTGGCCATGGAGGCGATGGGCTGATCATGCGGCGGCCAGATGCCGTGGTTGACGATGAGGATGTCGAGCTTGCCCATGGCTTGCACGGCTTTGGCTACGAGGGATTGTCCGTCCTCGATGGAGTTGAGGGGCTGGTGGATGGGATGGCAGAGGTCGGGGCCGCCGCAGGACTCAGCGAGTGCCATCGCGGTGTCGGAGGCGGAGTTGTAGCTGAAGGCGACGCGCGCGCCTGCCTGGCGGAAGAGCCGCACGGTGGCGGCGCCGATGCCGCGTGAGCCTCCGGTGATGAGGGCGGTGCGGCCGGAGAGCGAGAGAGTGACGGGCGGAAGCGGGTTTGCTGCTGTGGACATGACGTTGAAGCTATCGGAGTCGTTCGTATGGTGCAAATGGTTGGGATGCATCGTAGTAGGATGACGGCGTGGTTCATGATTCGACGCGGAGGGTTTGGCGATGGCGAAGGTAGTGATGGTGGTGCGGATTTTGCTGGGGTTGATATTCTTTGCTGCTGGAATGATCGGGATTCTGAACCTGGTGAAGGCTGAACTACCGCCGGGCGATGCAGGGGTGTACACCAACATCCTGATGACGCATGGATTTATGAAGTTCGTCTCGCTGCTGATGGTGATTGCTGGCTTGCTGCTGCTGGTTGGGCGGTTCGTGCCGCTGGCGCTGGTGATCCTGGGACCGATTCTGGTGAATATTTTGCTGTATCACCTGCTACTGGACCCGAAGAATATTGCTCCCGGCATCGTGGCTACTTTGATGGAAGTCTTTTTGATCTGGGCTTACCGGTTGTCGTTTCGAGGCTTGTTCGATGCTTCGCCGGAGATTTCTTAGCGGTTTGCTTCTTAGCGGCTTGCTTGCTGGGTGACTTTGTCCCGGTGGGCTTGGGTGCGTTGCCGGACTTTTTCTGGCGGCCCTCGTAGATGAGGGTGCGTTGCGCGTTGCGGGGCAGGGCCAGGACGGCGTGGATTTTGGGTGGCAGTTTCTCGAGGGTGAGGGCGTGGGCGAGGCGGAGTTCGGACTCCCACTCGGGGTTGGAGAATGCCTGCCAGTGCTCGGCGGCGAGCCAGTGGATGCGGGCGAAGTAGGGTGCCGGGTAGAGGGCTTCGTTTTCGAGCAGGTCGTTGAAGCGGTCGGGGCCGGCGGCGTAGGCGATGACGTTGGGGGTGCGGCCTTCGACGGGTGGGTCGAGGTTGATGAGGGCGAACATCTTGCCACCGATGGCCTTATCGCCAACCCAGTAGACGAGGTTGTCGCCCCACTGCCGGGTCTCGGCCACGTGAGGAAGGGTGAGGAGGAATGAGCGAAGGCGTTCGGCGTCCATGGTGGCAGTATAGCTGTGGCGTATACGAAGACTAGGGCGCTTCTTTGTAGGCAATGCGGATAGCTCCGGCGAGGCGGCAGGCGTCGGGAAACTGCGGTTTCATCTGCGGGGTGAGGGTGGCGATGGCCTCGTCTACTGTCTTGCCTTGAGATTTGAGGCGCGTGGTCTGGTCTCGGACTGTGGTGAGGTAGGTGCGGTAGGTGGTGATGAAGGTGACGTCGCCGAGGGGGCCGTGGCTGGGGACGACGATGCGAGGGTGGAGGGCTTCGAGCAGGTCGAGGGTGGTGAGCCAGTGGGAGAGGCTGGAGGAGGAGCTGATGAGAGCGGGCTGGCCGCGCATGGCGTCGTCGCCTGAGAAGAGGACGCTATCCTGGGTGACGAAGATGGCGGTGTCGCCGCGGGTGTGGTTGGTACCGAGGGCGATGATTTTTACGGTGGTGCCGCCGAGATCGAGGATGGACTGGTCGTCGTAGGTGATATCGGCCTTGCGGAATGTGGCGCCCTTGAGGAGGTCGGCGTTGACGGCGTTGCGGCTGGAGAAGACCTGCGCCATCTGGAGACCAAACTCGGCGATGTCTTTTTCCTGGTCGACGGACCGGATCATCGTTGTCGATGCGGGGAAGGCGTTGGCGCCGAGATCGTGTTCGGGGTGGACGTGGGTGGTGACGAGGTAGAGCTTGCGGCCGGGGGCGAGCTTTTGGGCTTCGGCGAGGACGATGCGTCCGTTGCGGTCGCCCATGCCGGTGTCGACGACCAGGGCGGCCCTGGTGCCGAGGATGATGCCGACGTTAGGGACGCCGGGGGTGGTGTCGGTGTCGGGGATGACGTAGACGTGAGGGGAGATTTTTTTGGTGGTCTCGGGGAGGAGAATGGGGTCGCGGGGGGCGGTCTGGGCGTACGAGAGCGTGGCGAGGAGGATGGCGGCGAGTGCGGGTTGTTTGTACTGCATGTGGTGCCTCCGTGGGTGGGTACCCCCCCCTACTGCTTTTGTCTAAGTCCTTTTATATGTTTTAGATAGACGAAATGCTCCGCGCCAAAATCGTGCAAACAAAAGGGTTACGGGCAAAATCGTGCAAACAAACGAGTTAGGCCCAGCGGGTGGCCGGGCCTTCTTTCTTTACTTCCTGGATCTAGTTTACGGGATGCACCATAACTAAAGACTCGTTTATTTTTGGGTGGTATGTGGTTGATTGGGTTGGGTTTGTGGGTTTTGTGACGGCGTAGAGGGGTTGACATGCGATTTTGCTGAGTGTTTTCGCGAAAAATAGTTTGAGGGGGTGGGGAGAACAAGCATAAGCAAAGACAAAGGCGATATGTATGTCGTTACGCCCCTTCGACTTCGCTTAGGGCTTCACTCCTGCCCATTCGACTGCGCTCAGGGCGGAGCGGTGTCGCCTTCGGCGTGTCTGTTTGTGGCACACGTGAACGTGTGCCCTTCCGTTCTGGGAGTTTATGGGCTGCTTAATGTGATTTTGGTAGCGGGCTATTTCGGGATCTACAGCCAGCGCTGGAGCGCAGTGTGCAGCTCATCCTGATTGCAACCGTGCTCAAGAATCATTCCGTCGCTAGAGAGGCCGGAGATGTTAAAGCCTTCTTCAACGTCTTCCCAATACATTGCGTCATCACCTTTTCGAGCGATGATTATCGCCGTCTCAACGTTTCCGTAACGTAGAAGTTTAGCGGAGTATGGCTCAATCGCAAACCTATGGAAAGCTTCAATCTGCGAAGCAGTACATTTTGTCAGATCTCGACGAATGATCTGCTTCACTTCATCGATAGTCGAAGTTTCCCAATGCATGTCAATATGCTCTCATTCGTTGAAGTGCTCCACAAGCTATCGGGCTGCGCCATTCTTAACCTTCTCTGTGGCGGATTTCTTTGGTTTGGCTTTCTTCAGGGTGGTGATGGTTCGTTTGGCTTCGGCGGGTGGGGAGGCTAGTAACAGGCGGGTGCGGGGTGGGAGTTTGGCGAGGGTGAGGGCGTGGGCTTGGCGGAGTTCTTCGTGCCACTCGGAGTCGGGGAAGACGTGCCAGTGGTGGGCGGCGACCCAGTGGTTGCGGGCGGAGTAGGGAGCGGGGAAGAGGCCTTCGATTTCGAGGAGTTCGTGGTATCGCTCGGGGCCGGCGGCGTAGGAGAGGACGCGGTTGCCGCCGGGCTCGAAGTTGAGGACGGCGAACATCTTTCCGCCGATGGCTTTGTCGCCGACCCAGAGGGCGAGGCGGTCGGCCCACTGCGAGGTCTCCGCGATGTGGGGGAGG
>JANYER010000460.1 GCA_025359825.1 Granulicella sp. | reverse complement strand
TGCTCCGAAGTTGCAGACGTGGCGGGCAGTCGTGGTGTGGGGTTTGGAGGCGGCGCTGGTGGCGCTGCTGCTGGTGTTGTTGTGGGAGCCTGCGATGACAGTGGCGGAGCTTAGCTCGCAGCAGAACATTATTGCGGTGGTGGTGGACGACTCGCGCAGTATGGGAATTGCGGATAGTGGTGCGGATGGGAAGGGCACTCGCGAGGCTGCCGCGGTGAAGGCGTTGCAAGATGGCGTGCTGGCAGGGTTGAAGAAGCGGTTCCAAGTGCGGGTGTATCGGATGGATGGAACGATTGCTCGGGTGGATGGGCCGGGTGCTGCGAGCGGCGATGGGTTGGGGGCGATTGCTGCGAATGGAGCAGCCACTCGGATTGGGGATGGGTTGCGGGAGTTGGCGACGGAGACTTCGGACCTACCGGTTGGGGCGGTGGTGTTGCTGACCGATGGAGCGGAGAAGGATGGCGGTGGGATTGGGCGGGAGATGATGAATATTCTGCGGAATCGTCGGTGGCCAGTACATACGATTGGGTTTGGCAAGGAGAAGGCAGGTAAGGATATTGAGTTGAAGGAGGCGAATGTAGCGGCACGGGCGATGGCGGACTCGCGGATGGTAGCTACGGTGCAGTTTCGTCAGCATGGATATGCCGGGAGCAAGGCTACGCTGGTAGTGAAGGATGCGGGTAAGGCGCTAGCTTCGAAGGAAGTAACGTTGGGTGCCGATGGAGCGGTGCAGACGGAGACGGTCTTCTTCCATGTGGGGGAAGCGGGGGCGAAGAGCTTTTCGTTTGAGGTGCTGCCGCTGACGGGTGAGGAGAATGCGAAGAATAATGCGCTTAGCCGTCCGGTGGTGGTGAGCGATGAGCGGCGCAAGATTTTGTACGTCGAGGGTGAACCGCGTTGGGAGTACAAGTTCATTCGGCGGGCGGAGGACGACGACAAGACGGTGCAGGTCGCGTCGATGCTGCGGACGACCGAGAACAAGATCTACCGACAGGGGATCAGCGATCCGAAGGAGTTGGAGGGAGGGTTTCCGGTGCGGGCGGAGGATATGTTTCAGTACCAGGGGATCGTGATTGGGTCGGTGGAGGCGGGTTACTTCACGGCTTCGCAGCAGGAGCTGCTGCGGGAGTTTGTGGATCGGCGTGGGGGTGGAGTGCTGTTTCTGGGAGGGCGGTTCTCATTGACTGACGGAGGTTGGGCGGGATCGAATGTGACGGAACTGCTGCCGACGACGCTGCCGGTGGGGCGGACGACGTTTCATCGCGATCCGGCAACTGCGGAGTTGACGGCGAGTGGTGCGGATAGTCCGGTGGTCCGGCTGGTGGATGATCCGGCTCGGAATGTAGAGCGATGGAAGAAGCTGACTTACATGAACGACTACCAAGAGGTAGGGAGTCCAAAGGCGGGCGCTTCGGTGCTGGCGAGTTTGAAGACCGGCGGCCTGACGATGCCACTGCTGGTGACGCAGAGCTATGGCCGAGGGCGGACGGCGATCATGGCGACCTCCGGCACTTGGCGTTGGCAGATGAGCGAGGCGCTGGGGGATACGGCGCATGACCTGTTCTGGCAACAAATGCTGCGCTGGGTGGTCGGTGAGACTCCGGGGCGCGTGGTGGCTGGAACTTCGGCTTCGGAGACGGGAGCTACGTTGACCGATGACGGGAAGGTTCGGCTGACGGCGAGTGTGCGGGGAATGGATTATCTGCCCGCCGCGGATGCGAAGGTGGAGGCACATGTGATCGGGCCGGAGGGGCTTTCGACCACAGTGGAGATGGTTCCTGCGAGCGATGTGCCAGGGAACTTTGTGGCGGACTGGACTGCAGAGAAGAGTGGTAGCTACCTGGCAGAGATGACGGGTGATCTCGGAGGTAAGGAGTTGGGTAGGGATGTGGTGGCTTTCCAGCGGACGGATGGGATGGCAGAGAACTTCCATACGGAGCAGAACCGAGCGATGTTGGAGAAGCTTTCTTCGGACACGGGTGGGCGGTACTGGAAGGTGGATGAGTTGAGCAAGCTGCCGGCTGAGATTTCTTACTCAGAGGCGGGGATTTCGGTGCGGGATACGAAAGAACTTTGGAATCTGCCGATTGTATTTCTGATGTTGCTCGTGCTGGTGTGTGCGGACTGGTTGCTGCGGCGGAAGTGGGGTGTCGTATGACGACTTCACGATTGCTGACGTTGGCTTGCTGCTTGTTGGTGGCAGTAATGTCGCGGGGTGCGGCAGGTGCGACTTACTTCGTCACGGTCGCGGGATTAGGTGGGGAGCCGGATTATGAGCAGCGGTTTACGGCTGCGGCTAAGGATTTGGATAAGGCGTTTCGTGCAAGTGGGGCGAGCGCTCATGTGACGACACTGATGGGGAAGGACGCTACGCGGGCGCGGCTGACAGAGGTGCTTGGGACGGTCGCGCGCGAGGCTAAGGGCGACGATGATTTCGTGCTGGTGCTGATTGGGCATGGGACGTTTAGTGGTGGGAGTGGCGGAGGCGAAGACAGTGGGGATGGGTACAAGTTCAACCTGGTAGGGCCGGATGTGACTGCCGCAGAACTGGCTGGGATGTGTGACAAGATCACTTCGCGGCGGCAGTTGGTGGTGGATACGACCAGTGCTAGCGGTGGGGCGGTGATGGCTCTGCGACGAGCGGGGCGGGCGGTGGTGGCGGCGACGAAGTCGGGCACGGAGAAGAACGCTACGGTGTTTGCGCGGTACTGGGTGGAGGCGATGCAGGACCCGGCGGCGGATGTGGATAAGAGCGACTCGATCTCGGCGATGGAGGCGTTTCAGTACGCAGACAAGAAGACGGCGGCGTTTTATGAGTCGCAGAAACGACTGGCGACGGAACATGCGGTATTCGAAGATACGGGGCGTGGCGAGCCGGTGCGGACGGCTAGTGGTAACGAGGGGAATCTGTTGAGCAGCTTTACGGTGTTGCGGATTGGGGCCAGCCAGAAGGCGACGAACGATCCGGCACGGCAGCAGTTGCTGTTGAAGAAGGAAGAGCTGGAGCAGAAGGTCGATGTGTTGAAGTACGGCAAGGCAGCGATGGATCCGGACGAGTACAAGAAGCAGCTTCGGGAGACGCTGGTGCAGTTGGCTGAGGTTCAGGGAGAGTTGGATAAGTGATCGTTTTTGCTACATCTCGGCGTCGCGGCGGGAGCGTGGGTTTGGCGCTGGCGCTGGTGTGTGGGCTGAGTGGGACGCGTGGTTGGGGCGCTACTCCAGAGAACTGCTCGGAGCTGCGGCGGCATGGGAAACGGGTGGAGGCGCAGGCTTGCTACGAGGGGTTGGTGCGGAGCACTTCTGCGGCGGTTCGGGCGGAAGGGTATTGGGGGATAGGACAGTTCGATGATGCGAACGAGCAGTTTCGCGTGGCGCTGACTGCTCCGGATGCGGGAGCAGCGGTGCGGGTGCGTTGGGGGATGTTGCTGCATGAGCGCTTCAACGATGGAGATGCGATGGGGTTGTTCAAGGAAGCGCTGGAGCGCGATCCGAAGAATGCGCAGGCGTATCTAGGGATGGCGCGGGTGAGTGCCGAGGGATTTGATGGGAAGGCGACGGCGAATGCGTTGAAGGCGCTCTCGCTGGACCCGAAGCTATATGAGGCGCATGAGCTACTGGCTGGGCTGGCACTGGAGAACAACGATACGGAGTATGCCATCTCGGAGACAGAGGGTGCGCTGCTGATTGCTCCAGATGCGATGGACGCGATAGCTGTTCGAGGTGCAGTGGATCTGCTGGCGGATAGGACAGCGGAGGCGGATGCCTGGTTCGCGAAGATGCGTGCGGTGAACGCAGGGTACGGCGGCGGATACGTTCTGGTGGCGCGGCAGTTGGAGAGGCACTACAGGTACGAGGACGCGATGGGATATTACCGCAAGGCGGTAGAGGCGGAGCCGAAGTTGTGGGCGGCGCACTCGGCGCTGGGGATTGACCTAATGCGAACGGGGCAGGAGGAGGAGCCGCGGCGAGAGCTGGAGCTGAGTTATACGAATGGGTATCGGGACGCGGCTACGGTGAATAGTCTGCGGCTTCTGGATAGCTACAAGAATTTTGTGACCTTCAAGGATGCGACGACGATTTTGCGGATGCGGAAGGAGGAGGCGGATCTACTGCGGCCTTACTTCGATGCAGAGCTGCATCGGGCGATTGCGACCTACCAGCAGAAGTACAAGATGACGCTGCCTGTGCCGGTGCAATTGGAGGTGTATCCCGACCATGAGGACTTTGCGGTGCGGACGATGGGGATGCCAGGGCTCGGTGCGCTGGGAGTGACGTTCGGCGAGGTGGTGGCGATGGATAGTCCTTCGGGGCGCAAGCCGGGCGAGTTTAACTGGGGTGCTACTTTGTGGCATGAGATGAGCCATGTGTACATCCTGACAATGACGAAGCATCGTGTGCCGCGGTGGTTTACCGAGGGGTTGGCGGTGCATGAGGAGAGTGTGGCGACGGGCAGGCCGGAGTGGGCAAATCGTCTGACGCCGGATGTGCTGGCCGCGATCCGGGATAAGAAGCTGCTGCCGATTGAGAAGTTGGACAAGGGTTTCGTGGTGCCTGAGTATCCTGCGCAGGTGATCGTGTCGTACTACCAGGCGGGGAGCATTTGTGACTTTATCGGGAGCAAATACGGTGAGGACAAATTGCTGGCGATGGCGAAGGCGTATGCGGAGGTGAAGACGACTCCGGAGGTGTTGCAGTCTGTGCTGGGATTGTCGGCTGCGAACTTTGATACGGCATATATGGATTGGTTGGGGAAGGGTGCGGGGAAGACGGCTGCGAATTTTGATGCGTGGCGGGGGCGGCTGAAGGGACTGGTAGAGATTGCGAAGTCGAAGGATTATGACGCGGTGCTGAAGGAGGGTGAGGCGGTACGTGCGCTGTATCCGGAGTATGTGGGAGAGGCAAATCCGTATGAGTTCATGGCGGAGGCCTGGTTGGCGAAGGGGGATAAGAAGGCTGCTGTGGAGGCGTTGACGTCGTATGAGCGGGCGGGTGGGGAGAGCCCGGCGACGCTGAAGAAGCTGGCGGCGCTGGAGGAGGAATTGGGCAACGGAAAGGCTGCGGCAGCGACGCTGGAGAGGATCCTCTATATCTATCCGCTACGGGATGAGGAGCTGCATCGACGGCTGGGTGCGTTGTGGTTGGCGCAGGGAAACTTTGCCGGGGCGATTCGAGAGAATACAGCGGTAGTCGCGATGAAGCCGCTGGACAAGGCTGGTGCGGAGTTCAGCCTGGCGCAGGCTTATTATGCGGCGGGTGATAAGGCGAAGGCAGAGGAGCAGGTGCTGCTGGCGCTAGAGGCGGCACCGGGGTTTCGTCCGGCGCAGAAACTGTTGTTGCAGTTAGAGAAGCCGGATAAGCCAGATGCGGCGAAGAGTTTAGAGACGAAGGAAAAGAGATAGAGACGAACTTTCTGAGGGAGAGACTATGTCGGATGGATTGAGTCTGGATGCGGTTCAGTTGCAGGAGCGGATAGAACGATTCCATGCAGTACGAGACGGGATTCTGGCGCAGGTGCGGCAGGTGATCGTGGGCCAGGATGAGGTGCTCGATCAAATCCTGATCGCGCTTTTTGTAGGTGGTCATTGCCTGATCACAGGTATGCCTGGGACTGCGAAGACGTTGATGGTGAAGACGATTGCGCAGACCTTGGGGCTGAGCTTTAAGCGCATCCAGTTCACGCCGGACCTGATGCCTTCGGACATTACGGGTACGGACATTATCGAAGAGGACATGACGACCGGGCATCGCAAGTGGACGTTTGTCGAAGGGCCGATCTTTGGAAATGTAGTGCTGGCCGACGAGATCAATCGGACTCCGCCGAAGACACAGGCGGCGCTGTTAGAGGCGATGCAGGAGCGGAGCTGCACGGTGCGTGGGCATGTGTATAAACTGCCGGCACCGTTCTTTGTGCTGGCGACGCAGAACCCGATTGAGCTGGAGGGGACGTATCCGCTGCCGGAGGCGCAGCTGGATCGCTTTCTATTCAATTCAGTCCTGGATTATCTGAGTGCTAGCGATGAGTTGAAGGTGGTGGACCTGACGACGGCGACGCGGGTGCCGGAGGTGCAGGCGGTGACGTCGGCGGCTGAGTTGCTGGAGTTTCAGCAGTTGGTGAGGATGGTGCCGATTGGTGAATCGCTGGCGAAGTATGTGGTGAACGTAGTTCGGGCGACGCGGGCTAAGAGCGAAGTGGCTCCGGACTTTGTGAAGCAGTATGTGAACTATGGCGGCAGTATTCGCGCGGCGCAGTTTATCGTGCTGGCGGCAAAGGCGCGTGCGTTGAGCAGGAAGCGGTACCACGTGACGTATGAGGATATTCAGGCGATGGTGGTGCCGGTGTTGCGGCACAGGATTTTGTTGAACTTTCATGCGGAGTCGGAGCGGATTGATACGGATGAGATTCTGGGGCGGCTGTTGAAGGTTATGCCTATTCCGAAAGAAGCTTGAGGGCCGCGAGTTGTTGAAGATGACGCAGCCTGGTTGCTGTGAGTTGGACGAAGGGAATGTTGATGCAGAGGTTTCTTGATCCCGCGGTGTTGGCTGGCATATCGAGTTTGGATCTGCTGGCGCGTACGGTGGTGGACGGCTTTGTGGCCGGGCTGCATCGCTCGCCGGACTTCGGCTTTAGCCAGGAGTTTGCGGAGTATCGCGCGTATACGCCCGGGGACGATTTGCGGCATGTGGACTGGAACCTGTTTGCGCGGACGGAGCGGACGTATCTGAAGCGGTATCGCGGGGAGACGAACAGCTATCTGACGGTGTTGCTGGATGCGAGCCGGTCAATGGAGTACACGTCGGGTAGCGGGCCGAAGAGCGGGGTGCGGCAGCCGAGCAAGATGGACTATGCACGGTTTATCGCGGCTTCCTTGTTTTACCTGGCGATCCATAATCAGCGGGATGGGGCGGGGCTGATTGTGTTTGACGATGAGGTGCGGGAGTCGGTGCGGCCTTCGTCGCGGACGGGGCAGCTGCATCGTCTGCTGGCGGGGTTGGAACAGGCAGAGCCGCGGGCGCGTACTGAGTTTGGCAAGCCGATGAAGTACTTCCAGGAGCTGGTGCGGCGGCGCGGGATCGTGATTGTGATCTCGGACTTCTACGAGCAGCCGGAGGTGATCGTGAAGGCGATTGAGCCGCTGCGTTTCCATGGCAACGAGGTGGTGCTGTTCCATGTACTGGACCCGAAGGAGATTCGTCCGGAGCTGAAGGGGCCTGCGGTGTTAGTGGACCTGGAGACGAATCAGCGGCTGGAGGTGATTCCGGAGTATACGAAGGAAACGTACCGGCAGAAGATGGATGGGCACATAGAAGATCTGCGGAACCGGACGAAGGCGGCGGGGATGGACTATCACCTGTTGGTGACGGACCAGCCGCTGGATACGGCGCTGCGGCAGTACCTGACGATTCGGGAGGGGAAGAGCTGATGGGCTTTCTTGCTCCATGGTTTTTGGCAGGTGCGCTGGCGCTGGGAGTGCCGGTGTTTGTACACCTGCTGCGTCGACAAACGGTGACGCCGCGACCGTTCAGCTCTCTGATGTTCTTTGAGCGCGGGATACAGAGTTCTACACGGCATCGACGTCTGCGGTATCTGCTGCTGTTTGCTCTGCGGGCCCTATTGGTTGCGATGGTGGTGCTGGCGTTTGCGAATCCTTATCTGAAACGAACGAATGCGGGTGCGAGTGGACGGCTGCTGGTGGTTGTGGTGGATAACTCGTTCTCGATGCGAGCGGGGGCTGGCGGTGGATCGAGTGCCACGCGGTTTGAAGAGGCGAAGCGTGAGGCATTGCAGGTGCTTCGTGCGAAGCCGGGTGGGCAGCGTGCGCAGGTGATGGCACTGGGGAGTGAGTTGCAGGTATTGACGCAGCCGGTGCCGGATGCAGGTACGCTGCGTGCGGCGATCGAGGGGATGCAGCAGGGGGATTCCAAAGGGAGCTATGGCGAGTTGGGGCGGGGAATGCGAGCGCTTGCCGAGACGGTGCACACTCCAATCGAGCTTCACCTCTTTAGCGATATGCAGCGCACGGCTATGCCGGGAAATTTCGCGGATATGGTGCTGCCGGGGAATGTGAAGCTGGAGTTGCATACGATTGGTTCAAGTGCTCCGGCTGATGTGCCGAATTGGACGGTGGAGAGTGTGGATGCTCCGGCGCAGTTGGCGGACCCGAAGGACCGGCGACGTTCGCGGGTGACGGCGGTGGTGGCAGGGCTGGGAACTCCTGCGGCAGTGAAGTTAGTTTCTCTGGTGGTGAATGGCAGGACGGTGGCTTCGAAGCGAGTGGATGTTCCGACCAATGGTCGAGTAAAGGTGGAGCTGGAGCCGCTGGATATTCCGTATGGGTTTAGCAAGTGCGAGGTGCGGGTGGCGGCGGTGGATGGGAAGGCAGATGCTTTTCCTGCTGACGATGCAAGTTTATTTACAGTGCGGCGGAGCGATCCGGAACGGGTGTTGTTTGTGCATGGTGCCGGGGATACGCGATCGCAGATTTATTTTGGAGCGGCGCTGGGAGCGGCGGCGGAGTCTTCGTTTGTGTTGCAGCCGGTAAGTGTGGAGCAGTCAGGTGATGCCGATCCCGGGCGATATGCGTTTGTTGTGCTGTCGGATACTGGGCCGCTGCCGACGATCCTCGAAAATGCGGTGGTGAAGTATGTGAAGGATGGGGGCAGTGTCTTGATCGCTGCAGGGACGAGTGCAGCACGGCGCGGCAAAGTTCCGGTGTTGGGTGCGGAGGTTACGGAGGGGAAGAGCTATACACGAGAGTCGGGTGGATTTGCGACGGTGGGACAGGTCGATGGGACGCATCCGGTGACGGGCGTGGCGGTTGATGCGAGTCTCGGCAAGGATGTGGTGCAAAGCGGAGTGGGGGGCGGCTGGGGTGAGGTGAAGGTCTTCTATGCGGCGCAGATGGATGCTGTGAAGGCGGGTACGCGGGTGTTGGTGCGGTTGGGGGATGGTACTCCGCTGCTGATGGATAAGACGCTGGGCGAGGGACATATGTTGGTGTTCGCTTCGGGGTTTGAGAACCTGACGAATGACCTGCCGCTGCAGCCGGGGTTTGTGCCGTTTGTGGATCGGGCAGCGCGTTATCTTTCTGGCGAGGACAAGCTCGGCGGGGCGCGAGTGGTGGATACGTTTGTTCAGTTGCGGTCCGCGGAGGGTGGAAAGGTGGGGGCAGGGGTGGAGGTGGTGGACCCGGAGGGCAAGCGGCCGTTATCGTTGGCGGAGGCGGGGACGGTGCAGTCGTATCCGCTGAGTCGTAGTGGTTTCTATCAGCTGCGATATGCGAATGGGAAAGATGCTGTGGTGGGGGTGAATCCAGACCGGCGAGAGTCGGACCTGGAGGCGATTCCTGCGGATGTTTTGAAGCTATGGAGTGGCAGTGCGGGCACGGACCGCGAGGCGGCGAATGCCGCGACTGGAGCAGCGATGGAGAAGAAAGATTCAGCGTATAGCGTGTGGTGGTGGGTTATGCTCGTAGCACTGGCGGCCGCGGTGGCGGAGTCGGTGGTTGGAAGCAGGTATCTGGGAACACAGCGGGAGGAAGCATGAGCAGGCAGAGCGAGCTCAACCTCTATATCGACCAGGTGCAGCGGCGTCTGCGGCTGGGTGCGGGGCTGCGGGGGGCGGCGGTCCTGTTTGCAGCAGCGCTGGGTACGACTCTTTTGCTGGTACTGATTTTAAATGCGTACGCGTTTCCGGTGCGTGGCCTTACTGGAGCACGTATCGCACTGCTGGTGGTGCTGGGGTTGATCGCCGGGTTGGGGATTGTGAGGCCGGTGGTGCGGCTTTCGCGACGGCGGTCAGTAGCTACGGCGGAGGCACTGCGTCCTGAGTTGGAGCAACGGCTCACTACTTTTTCTGAAAAAGCTGAAGTTGGGAATGATCCGTTTCTTGAATTGCTGGCGGCGGATACTTTGACGGTGGCGCGGGAGAATGCAGCGCCGGAGTCGTTGGTTCCCCAGGGTCGGGTGATGGCGTTGGCGGGCGCGGGAGTTGGATGTCTGGCGGTGCTGGTGTGGATGATTGCTGCGGGGCCGGGGTATGTGGGGTATGGAGCTTCGCTGCTTTGGACAGGGCCGAAGAAGGATGTTGCGCTGCTGTATGAGATCCGTGTGTCACCGGGTGATGTGGCTGTACGTCGGCATAGCGACCAACTGATTACTGCCGAAGTAATTGGACTTAAAACGGAGAAGGTGCGGCTGTTTGCGAAGTATGACGAGATTGATGGAGGCAAGGCAGGTTGGGAGCCAGTCGCGATGACTGCCATGCCAGCGCGAGCGGAGATAGTGCCAACTGCCAGTGGTGCGGCTGCAACTGAGAAGAAGGGCGGGGCAAACTATCAGTTTGTATTCGCGGGATTGCCAGAGAGTTTGGAGTACTACGTTGAGGCCGGGCCGGTGCAGTCGAAGCACTACAAGGTGCGGGTGGTGGACCTGCCGTCGGTACAGCAGATACAGGTGACGTATCACTATCCGAAGTGGACAGGTCTGCGCGAGGTGGCAGAGGAGCATGGTGGCGACCTGCGCGCGATTGAAGGAACAGAGGCGGAGATCGAAGTGAAGATGGATCGTCCGCTGAAGGATGGTGTGCTGGCGCTGGATGGGGGGCAGCAGTTGAAGCTGGCGGGTGGCGAGGGCGCTCGGTACAAAGGCACGATCAAGATGGAGAAGGACGGAGCGTACCACATTGCTGCGATCGATCAGGGGCAGCAGGTGCGGCTATCCGAGGATTACTTTATCGCGACGAACAAGGCGAATCCGCCGGAGATACGGATCGATAGGCCGACGGGAGACTACCGGGCTAGTCCGATTGAAGAGGTGACGATTGCGGTGAGCGCGGGTGCTGAGTTTGGGCTTAACCAGGTGGAACTACACTACTCCGTAAATGGTGGCGCGGAGCAGAAGGTGAATGTATTGAAGCAGGCCGGAGCGAAGAACTCGGACGGCACGATGACGCTGCGGCTGGAGGACTACAAGTTGGTTCCAGGCGACCTGGTAAGCGTCTACGCGACAGCGAGGGATGGTCATGCCGAGGCTCGGACGGAGATGGCGTTTGTACAGGCAGAACCGTTTGAGCGGGAGTTTTCGCAGTCGCAGCAGAGTGGCGGCGGTGGTGGTGGTGGGGGCGGCCAGCAGGGGAGCCAGACGGACATCTCCAAGCGCGAAAAGGAGCTGATTGCGGCGACCTGGAAGCAGGTAAACGCGACTGCCAGCAAGGAGAAGAGCAAGGCGACGATCGCCAAGGAGGCTGAGGACGCGGGTAAGTTTTTGTCCGACGTGCAGACGAAGTTGAGGGAGCAGGTTCTGGCGCTCTCTGGGCGTATGCAGAGCCGCGATTTGGCGACTGCGACGGAGGAGTTTACGGCGTTCGAAAAGGACATGCAGGCGGCGGCGAATGCGATGGCGCCCTCTGCGGTGAAGTTGAAGGGAATGGAGTGGAAAGACGCTCTGCCGATGGAGGAGAAGGCGCTGCAGTATATGCTGCGGGCCGAGGCGACCTTCCGGCAGATCCAGGTGGCCTTCGGACAGCAGAAGGGTGGCGGGGCTGGGGGTGGAGGAGGGAGCGCGGGGCGCGATTTGGCTAGCCTGTTCGACCTTGAACTGGATACGGAGAAGAACCAGTACGAGACGGCGCAGACGGCTTCTCCTGCAGAGCAGAAGGCGAAGGAAGTAGACGACGCGTTGGCGAAACTGGACGCGCTGGCGAAGCGGCAGGAGGAGTTGGCGCAGAAGCAGCAGCAGAGCACGGCGCAGAGCTTTGAGCAGCGCTGGCAGCAGGAGATGCTGCGGCGTGAAGCGGAACGGTTAGAGAAGCAGATGCAACAGATGGCTGAGGGTGGGCAAAAAGGTCAACAGGGCGGACAGCAAAGCTCGGGACAATCTGGACAATCAGGGCAATCAGGGCAATCGGGCGGTCAGGCTTCGGGTCAGAGTGGTGGACAACAAGGCAAGAGTGCTTCGCAGCAGAGTGCTCAGGTGGGGCAGAGTGGGCAAGGGGGGCAGTCAGGGCAAGCCGATCCTCGGGTGACGCAGGCGTTGAACCGGCTGCGGCAGGCGGATGAGGAGATGAAGCGTGGAACGGCTTCGAAGTCTCAGAATGGCCAGCAGGGAGGGCAACAGCAAAGTGCTGAGGCGGCACGGCGGGCGGCGGAGTCGCTGCGGCAGGCGACGAATCTGCTAGGCGGTGCGCAGCAGCAGCAGGCCTCGGGGAAGGTGGATTCGCTGGCACGCGAGGCGGACCGTTTGAGCAAGGAAGAGAAGGCGCAGGCGGGACGGATTCAAGGGTTGACGAAGGGTTCGGGTGATGGGCAGGGCGGGGCCTCGGCGAGCCTGACGCCGGAGCAGGTGGGCGAGAGGATTGCCGAGCGGAAC
>JANYER010000414.1 GCA_025359825.1 Granulicella sp. | reverse complement strand
ATGTATCGCGTCCCCCTATTCCCCCCTAAATCACTGGACAGAATGCAAAATAACACCTACTCCTTCTAACTGCGATGTCAACAAACCTGAAGATATTTCGCTTCCAAACATATAGTAGGACTAGTTGGCTGGTAGTCTCATCACTCACTCTGGCGAGTGCAATGTTTGGTGCTTATCTGTTTTTCCCGCCGATTCGTGCTCGTTATCTTGCCCGCCAACTCGAATCGCTTCAAGTAGGTCATTCTACCTTCGAAGATGCTCAGCGGCTGGCCGAAAAACTCGGCGCTAAGCCAGAAGGTAATTGCGACAGATCGTATTGCTTCTGGGGCTTCGTTGCTAACAATGCACGACTACCACAATGGTGGCGAGGTTCCGGTGTAACTTTCATCATCACCTTCGATGTTAAGGACTCTGTAGTTGTCCATAAGGGTCTTGGGTACGAAATTGGGATAAATAAAAATTCCTTTCCTTCGTCCAAAGTGTCGGTCGTAATGAAAGAAAGTTGGACGCGACTGCTGTCAGAACCTCCGACCCAGAAAGGCTGGAAGACTAGCTATATTGAAAATCATGACCATCGGGAGAATGTCTCCACCAAATTTGAGGTACACATGACACCAAGATCATCTGCCGAGGACTGGCAGCGTTACACCGCGTTCAACTACAGCTGTTTTTGGAAATATAAAGGCTGCAAAGATGCAAGAGAGTTGCTGCCAACTGCGGACCCATTGCCCGATAACAAATGAAGAATTCAGAATGTTGCTTGCTGGAAGAGGAAGACATCTCCAAAAAGCTCAACATAAGGACTACTGGGTGAGGTGGGTGGGTTCTTCTTCGGTGGGGAGGAGGAGGGAGAAGATAGTTCCGTGGTGGGTGGGGTGGGTGCTGGAGCGGACGAGGAGGCGTCCGTTGTGGCGGGCTACGATACCTGCGGAGATCCAGAGGCCGAGGCCGGTGCCGTTGAGTTCTTTGGTGGTGTAGAAGGGCTCGAAGACGCGGGCCTGGACTGCGGGCGACATGCCGTGGCCGGTATCGGCGATGGTGATGCGGACGGCTGGGGTGCCATCGGGGTGGTTCTCAGTGTTAATGGTGGTGAGGTGGGCCCGCACTACGAGGCGTCCGCCGTTTGAGCGCATGGCATCGATGGCGTTGGCGATGAGGTTGTTGAGGACCTGACGGATGTCATTTTCAAGGCAGAGGATGGGGGTGTCGGTGGCGTAGTTGGCTTCGACGGCGATGCCGGTGTTATTGAGGCGGCCCTGGTAGAGATCGATGACTGCACCGACGAGGCTTTTTGCGGTGACGGTGGCGGCGCGGACGGACTGGCGGTGGAAGCGCAGGGTCTGGGTGGCGATCTGGCAGACGCGGGCGAGCTCGGACTGGGCCATGTTGACCAGCGGCTTGAGCTCGGGGGAGAGGGTCTGGTCGTGGTCGATGAGATAGAGGATGTTGGTGATGGCTTCGAGCGGGTTATTGATCTCGTGGGAGATGGAGGAGGCGAGACGGCCGACGGCGGCGAGCTTCTCGGACTGGATGAGGGCGATCTCGGCTTTCTTCTGGTTGGTGATCTCCAGCGAGGCGGCGCTGATGGCCTGGACGGAGCCGTCCGGGTTATAGACGGGATAGCAGTTGACAGCCCAGTAGCGATGGGTGCCATCTGGGTCGGTGGCAAGTTTGCCTTCGAGGGTCTGATTCATGACGGGGTTGCCACGGGCGACCTGCTCGAACATCTCGCGGAGGCCGGGGATGGGTGCCATCTCGGTGAGGGTGCGACCGAGGATCTGGTCGGGCTTGAGGTTGAAGAAGGCCGCCTGGCGATCGTTAAGGCGCTGGTAGCGGAAGTCGACGGGATCGAAGAGGGCGAGGCCGATGGGCGCGGTGGTGTAGATGGTCTCAAGCTCGGCACGCTGGCGCTCGGTTTCGAGCTGTTTGGCGTGGAGCTGATCGGCGTGGGTCTTGCGGTCGTGGATATTGTTGGCGACGCCGAGCCAGTTGAGGATTCTGCCGGCTTCATCGCGGATGGGCAAGGCACGCAGGTGCCACCAGCAGACGGCTTGATCGCGGGCCCGGACCATGCGAGCTTCGATGGTGTACTCGTCGCCGGTGGTGACGGAGTGAGACCAGGTGTCGAGGACGCGCCCACGGTCTTCCTCGTAGAAGGCGTTGAGCCAGGTAAGTCCGTCCGAGGCGGCCTCCAGGGTGAGGCCGATGTAGTCGAGGAAGCCCTGGTTGGCGTAGGTGATCTGGCCTTCGGGGGAGCCCATCCAGATGGCCTGGGGGTTGAGATCGGCGAGGACGCGGTACCGCTCTTCGGAGGCGGCGAGCTCCTCCTCCTTCTGCTTGCGGTTGGTGATGTCGTGGGTGACTCCGCGGATGTGGGTGGCGATGCCAGCGCTATCGAAGATGGGGGAGCGTCGACTTTCAACCCAGAGGACTTTGCCATCGTCGGCGGTGACGCGATAGTCGATGATGACGACTTCGCGGGTGTCGAGGGCCCTTTGGGTGGCTTGTCGTACGCGGGGAAGATCGGCGGGGTGGATGAGCTGCTCCCAGTGGTGGAGCGTGGCGATCTCGGCGTTGTTGCGGCCGAAGACCGGGGCTGAACCGGAGCCGAAGGTCATAATGCCAGTGCTGAGTTCGATCTTCCAGGTGGCGACGTGGGCGGTCTGCTGGACGAAGGTCAGGGCAGCCTGCTGGTCCAGCAGGGCCTGACGGGAGGCATGTTGGGCGGTGATATCGCGACAGAAGAGGACGATGCCATCGTCGGAGGGTCGGCAGACGATATTGAGCCAGAGGTTCAGCGGGTCGCCGTAGTGGGCCTCAAACTCGATGGGAATGCCTTCGTCCATGGTGCGGGCGAAGTTGGAGTGGATCTCGATGCCTGTGGCGTCGGGAAACTCCTCCCAGAGGTTCCTGCCGATGAGGTCGCCCCTGACGCCGAATAGCTCGTGGGCGCGAGGGTTGAGGAAGGTAAAGGTCCAATCGCGGGAGAGGCTGACGACGGCGTCGGCGGTGGCATCGAAGACCTGCTGGAGCTGGCGGTTGGTGGCGTCGCGGCGGGCCTCGGCCTTTTTACGGGCGGTGATGTCGCTGGAGAAGATGATGATGCCATCGTCAAAGGGACGGGAGGCAACCTTGAACCAGACATTGAGCGGCTCAGGGTAGTGGGCTTCAAACTCGGTGGAGATGCCGCGCTCCATGGTGGCGCCGTAGTTGGAGGCGAAGGGCTCGGTCTGATTGAGAGGGAAGGCGCTCCAGAGATTTGCGCCGATGAGGTTTTCGGTTTTAAGGATGATGCGCGCGGCACGGTTGGCGAAGCTGCAGTTCCAGTTGCGATCAATGCAGACGATGGAGTCGGGTGCGGCCTCGAGGACCTGGGAGAGCTGACGATTGGCGGTGTCGAGGGCGGTCTCGGCCTTTTTGCGGTCGGTGATGTCGCGGTAGTAGAGGGCGACGCCTTCTTCGGTGGGGAAGACCTGTACGCCGACCCAGACATCAAAGGGTGCGTAGAAGTGTTCGAGCTGGGCTGGCTGGCGGTCGTCCATGACCTGCCGGTAGATGCGCTCGACCTGGGTGCCTTCGGTTTCGGGGAAGAGCTCCCAGTGAGTGCGGGAGTTGAGGTCGGCGTCGGTGAGGCGGCTGACGCGGCGGGCCGCGGCGTTGGCGAAGGTGATGCGGAATTCGTGGTCCATACAGAGGATGGAGTCCGGGATTCGCTCGACCAGGGGTAGAAGCAGATGGCTGAGATGGAAGGAGGATGGCTGCTGGATAGCAGATTGGACAGGAGGAGTGGAAACACTCACTGACGCGTTGTCTGACGTGGACATTTTGGTGGGCTTCTGCGGCGCGGATTTTGTAGTGCGTTTCTTAGGCATGGGTCCGACTGCGGAAGCGGGGCATTGCAAAGATTCGGGTGAGCGCACCCAGTGTACTAAGAAACAGGAGGTATGGGTGTTTGCTGAGATACCGAGGATTCAAGTTCCAACAAGCGTTGTTCCAACGCATGGACACGGGCCTGCAGGAATTCAAGCTGAGCCTCGAGATTGGCGATTGCGGTGGATTTGGTTTGCGTGGTCTCGGCGGCGGGAAGGTGGGCTGCAGACTGGGTAGCCGGATGGGCGGCGGGATCTCCGAGGAGGTGGGCGTAGCGGGCCTCGCGGGAGCCAGGCTGGCGGGGCAGGAGGATGGTGAGAGGACCGGTGGCCGTGGTGTCGGTGTCGGCGTCGGCGTCGGAATGGGAAGCTGCGGGGCGGGCGGCGAGGCGGTCCAGAGTGGAGACGACGGCGGTGAGATCGTCAAAGGTAAACATGCGGTCGGCACGGCTGCGGAGCTCGCCGGGGGTCTGGGGGCCGCGCAGTAGGAGGAGGCAGAGGAGAGCGGTCTCGTCGCGGCGAAGGTTGAGGACGGTGCGGATGCGATGCTCGTACTTGGGGACACGGGCGTCGCGGTACGGGGCGACGAGGCCAAGGTCTTGCAAGGTATTAAGGGCCTGGCGGACGGACTCCTCGTCCAGGTCGAGGACGGGGTCGCGCGAGGAGCGCTGATTGCAGGCGTTGATCAGGGCGTTGATCGAGAGAGGATAATTCTCCGGCGTGGTGATCTCTTTTTCGATCAGGGCGCCGAGGACGCGAAGCTGGATGTGATTGAGCTGCATAGCTATAAGAGTGACACAGGATGGTTCTGTGAGGTATTGGGCGGGATTAAACGGGGGTTTACGGGGTGGGTGCGGGATGACTCGAAAGTGCCAGTTGGAGTTTAGGCGATTTGGGGTCGGGTTCTGTAAACTGAATAGCGTGAATGACCGATGGCGAATCGCATATGGATTCTGCATTGGGTGGGTGGCAAAAAATCAAGCTGGGTTTTGGAGTGTGGATGCGGGTATTGCAGAGAGCAGGAGCTGCGGCTTTGGCTTTGGCGTTGGTAGCCACCAATGGAACGGCGTTCGCCAAGACCGTACACACCGGCGTGCATAGCGGCATTACCAAGAGCGTTTCGCGCGCAGCGACACGGCGGGCGAGAATTGCGGCGGCGGCCCGGGAAGCAGCGGCGAATGCAGGAGCGGCGGCGGCATCGGCTGGAGCGCAGGTGGCGTCGATTTCGGAGGACTTCCGGCTGAAGCTGCACAATCTGCATACCGGCGAGAGCCTGGATATTGTGTACCGCGTGGGCGATACGTACCTGCCCGAAGCGGTAGAAAAGCTGAACTATCTGCTGCGTGACCGGCATACGCAGGACGCGACGAGCTACGACCCGAAGGAGTTCGACGTGCTGCACGGCTTGCTGGCGCGGCTGCGCAAGCCGAACGGGGTAATCGACATTGTGTGCGGGTACAGGACTCCGGAGACGAATGCTGATCTGCGGCAGAACTCTCCGCAGACCGGCGTAGCGGAGCATAGCCAGCATATGGAGGGCCATGCGATCGATATTCGAGTGCCAGGTGTTTCTACCGTGGCGTT
Organism: Granulicella sp.; assembly: GCA_025359825.1. Taxonomy (GTDB): domain Bacteria; phylum Acidobacteriota; class Terriglobia; order Terriglobales; family Acidobacteriaceae; genus Edaphobacter. Next base: position 4,306 of record JANYER010000414.1, on the reverse strand, counting down.
GCGGAATGCTGCGTTGAGCCTGCACGCGGGCGGGGTTGGATACTATCCGTCGTCGCAGTTTGTGCACGTGGATGTGGGTCCGGTACGGCAGTGGGCGTTTGGTAAGAAGCCGCGCAAGCCGGGACGGCATCGTAGCAAGGCTGCTTCGCATGTCAGCACTGGGATGTAATTGATTTCGGCAGGATGCGTTTTTATGAAGGGTCTCGGCTTAGCCGGGGCCTTTTGCTTTTGGTCTTGTAGACTTCAGGAACTGCAACCAATTTTTGTTTCTGGAGGAAGTATGGGACGGGAGTACTTTAGCGGCGATCCTTCGCGGCCGTTTGCCGACGCGGTGCTGATCGATGGAAAGACACTGTACCTTTCGGGTCGACTCGGTCTGATTGAGGGGACGACGACGGTTCCGGAGACAGTCGAGGAGGAGGCGCACCTGGTGATGGAAGAGGTGCAGCGCATACTGCGGATGGCGGGGATGGAGCTGGATCACCTGGTATCGCTGCAGGTGTTTGCGAGCGATGTTTCGCTGTGGGAGCGTTTCAACGTGGTGTATCGCGGGTATTTCAAAGGACAGTTGCCGCCGCGTGCATTTATTGGGTCGGGGACGTTGCTGTTTGGGGCTCGGTTTGAACTGCAGGGGATAGCGGTCAAAGACTAAAACGGCTAACTGGAGGCTGTATGAGCGGTTCGCCTGAGCTTTCACGACGCGGGTTGCTGAAGGGTGCCGGGTTGGCGGGTGTGTCTGCCGCGCTGGGGATGGGAGCGCGAGCGGGTGCTGCTGTGGGAACTGGTGCAACTGGAATGGGCAGTACGGCGTTGCCTGCGGTAGGGGCGTTTGCGGTACGGGAGCATGAGGGCTGGACGCCGCGGAGAGTGAAGGGCCGCAACTGATCCACAGCCGCAAGCAGACGTTCGTCATCACCACTGAAGTGGAGATCGAACGGCGTCTTAAAGAAGCTCATGAAGGGAAGCGAGAGAAGTTCATTAGTGCGTGGGACGCTCTTCGCCCCTCCTTCGACCAGCGATACGATGTCGATTTCCCTCGTTCGAAGTCGAAGGCACGTTGGGTGAACTTTGAATAGCCTTCTGGATACAAATGTCGTATCGCAGCGGATCAAGCTCACCCCAAATGACAAGGTTGTGCAGTGGCTCAGTCAGATTGAGGAAGCCAGTGCGTTTTTGAGCGTGGTCACGATTCAGGAGTTGCGCACAGGCGTGCAACTGCTTCCCGCAGGCCGTAAGCGCCGCGACCTTGAACAGTGGCTGACGGTAGATATTCGCCGAGGATATGCAGGGCGCATTCTTCCGGTCACAGAAAAGATTGCCGATATGTTTGGCAGAGTTATTGCAAAGGGAAAGCTGGAAGGTAGCCTGCCAGAAGCTAACGATGCTCTTCTCGCGGCAACTGCTTTAGTCCATGGGCTAAAGTTGGCTACGCTGAATCGGAAAAATTTTGAGAAGTTGGGTGTGGAGTTGGTGGGGTTTTAGAACAAAGCGCACAGCGAATATTCTCCAACATCTTGTCAGCTTCTCTACATATCGCGTTTTAGCCATGCCAAGATTTTCTTGCTGGTATCGGATTCAGAATGCAACTATTGGTTCAAGCATACGTAAAGATACGAGAAAGGCCGCCATTGCTGGCGGCCTTTTGTTGCGAGGTTGCGGCAGGTTTTAGAAGGTGATGCGGGCTTCGGCTTGTAGTTTGCGTGGGCTGTTGGCCTGGCTGGCTACGGTGCCAAAGGTGGTGGAGTCGATGTTGGTCTGGACGCCGCCGAAGTTGACGGTGTTGTAGACGTTGAAGGCCGAGACCGCGGCCTGGAGCTTGAGCGATTCCCAAACGCTGAAGGTGCGGCGGAGGGTGAGGTCTTGGTTCCAGGTGTACGGAGAGCGTAAGCCGTAGGGTGCTGTGCGGGCGGCATTCCCAAAGCTGTAATTAGGTACGCTGAGGAAGGCCGTCTTGTTGATGTAGGAGACGTTGTGTCCGACGACGGCATTGCCCTGGCCGGAGCTGAGGCCTCCATTGATGGAGATGGGGCCTGAGAAGCTGGAGTTGAGGACTGGGACGCAGAGAGAACCGGTGCCGAGCGCACTGGTATTGCAGGACGTAGAGGTTATGTTAAGCGGTGCGCCGGAGGAGAGGATAAACACGCTGGAGAGCTCAAAGCCTCCAGCGAGGGCTGATGCATATCGTCCAGTGGCGAAGTGGTGTCCTTTGCCCAAGGGCAGCTTGTAGACGGCCGAGGTGGTGACGAGGTGTTTACGGTCGATGGTGGAGAGGCTGTACTCCTGGAAAGGGTTGTAGGAGGTGCGTGCCGAGCCTACTACGTTGTCCATCGCCTTGGACCATGTGTAGCCAAAGTTGAGGGTAAGGCCATTGGCGGCGCGTTGGGTTGCGATTATCTGCAGGGCGTTGAAGTTGGAGTTACCAACCTCCGGCCACAGGTCGCTCAGACCGGTGTACTGAGGGAAGGGAAGCAGAGTGCGGAAGAGCTTGCCGTTGGCGGTGTCGAAGTTGGCATAGGGCAGCTTGAAGGGTGTACCGAGTCCGAGTGCCGCTGCGTCGGTGTTGCCTTTTGCAATGTTGGCCGGAGTTGCGGCGAGGTTGAGGTCTGCGCCGAGTGCGAGGTATTTGGGGTCAATCTGGTTGGCGTAAGGGTTGCGGCCGATGGTGGTCGGTAGATAGTGGCCCTGGCTACCTGTGTATCCTGCTGCGAGTGTGAAGCTATTGGTGAAGGCGTGCTGAATGCTGAAGCTGTAGTTGGTGTACTCGGGAACGCGACCGCCGACATTGGCGTCGCCATAGGTAATCGCTCCAGCGGTGGGTCCGCCGGTGTAGAAGGCAGTGTTCAGAGTGGGGTCGAAGAAGGGTGCCTTCTGGTATGCAGGGAGACCGCCCTGGTAAATGTTGGAGTATGCAGCTGGGAGCGCGTTGCCACCGTTCCAGAAGAAGGCCGGTGCACCGTTGCCGGTGGAACTGAAAGTAGGCAGCGCGTTATAGCCGAGCTGGTTGGTACCGCTGCGGCCGCCACCGCGACCGCCTGCCGCTCCACCATGTGCGTACATGATGGCGAAGCCTGCGCGGATGACGGTTTTGGGCGAGACGGAATAGGCCAAGCCGAGACGAGGTCCGAAGTAGAGGTAGTGGGTTTTGACCGGCGTGCGGCAGTTGCAGCTATTGGCACCGCTGCCGGTGAACTGTAGCGCACCAGGATAGTTGCTGATGGCCGGGTTGGGGAGTGTGGGGTTGAGAAAGGAAGTGCGGTCTTTGGCCTCATTGAAGACGCCCATGATGTCGTAGCGCAGGCCGATGTTGAGGGTGAGGTTGGGGCGGAGGCGGAAGTCATCCTGCACATAGGTGGCGAAGGACTTGTAGCGAGCGCCGGTAGTCTTGATGGAGTTCTCCTGGATGGAGGAGCCATCGACTGCGCCGAGCAGGTAGCTGGCGTAGGCGTTGCCGGTGGTGGTCTGTAAGGTGCCGGCGGCGTTGTATCCCGCGGTCTCGTTGACTGCGAAGGTGAAGGCCGCGGTGGAGGCTTCGTTAGGGCTGGTGAGGTTGTCCTGCAGCCAGGAGAACTGTGCGCCTACGGTGACGGAGTGCCGGCCATGAGTCCAGAGGACGTTGTTCTGTACGACATAAGTGTTGGCGACCTCGTTGAAGGAAATGGAGTTGGTGCCGGCCCAGTTTTGCGGGGCGTTGGTTCCGGTAAAGGTAATGGTGGGGAATGCAGTAGAGGCCTGTCCGCCGGGAAGTCCAGCGAGTCCGGCCTTGGTGGGGTACTGGCCAGCGGAGGTGGCGCTGGAGATGGGGACTTCCAAGCGGGCGAATCCATAGCTGAACTGGTTGATGAGGTTCGGCGTTACGGTGAAGACGTGATGGAACTGCGCGTTGGTAGGAGCTTCCGTAACGATTCGAGTGGCAGCGTAAGGCAGGGGCAATGCGCTGGTATTCGCAGAGATGCCGGCGAAGGGGATGGTGACGTACTTGCCGTGCGAGAAGATGAAGTACATGCGCTGCTTATCGCTGATGTTGTAGTCGACGCGGCCGGTGTAGGTGGTGACGTTGACGCCGATGGGAACGAGGGCGGTGTAGTTGTTGCCGATGCCAGCGGTAGTGGGTACGACGGGCAGGTACGACTGCAGCGACTTGGATACGTTGGAGAGTCGGCTGGCAGGAATGATGTTGCCGGGGAAGGCGGTACGCGAGCAGATGTTTCCGCTGGTGCAGGTGGTGGTGAGGGGATCGTAAATAGGTTGGGTGAGCGCGCTGAAGTCACCTGCGGTCATACCGGCGGAACCAACGGTTGCTCCACTG